>JANMUC010000833.1:0-13247 GCA_031391225.1 Deinococcales bacterium | reverse complement strand
TGCCATCAGTAAAACCGTGGCTCAGAAGTTGGCAGCTTACTTCAATGTCAAACCAAGTTCGTTTCTATTTTAAGAAATTGGTACTCGAGCACATCACAAAAACACCACGCTCGAGACTCCAAAAAACACTCCCAGCTTTTTCGCTGTCGCTTTGCTGATGCCTCGTTTGCCAGCAAGAATTTGTGACAGTGTACTTTGTGCGACCACACCAGCTTTCTCGAGTTGGACTTGGGTTGTGCCGCGATCACGCATCAGACTGGCAAGTGCATCGCGTGGCGTACTTGGGGTTAATGCCCACGGATCGTTGGCGTTCTCCCACTCGAGCATGTAACGGGCGATCAGGTCTATCAATGGCTCGAAAGTCGGGTCATCCATCGCGTAACGGTTCGTCAGGTTTTCGAGCAGGGCGTGAAGCTCGAGGTATTCACCCTCAATCTCGGGTCGTTTGATGTGCGCGTGATGTTGGAAGGAAACCCAAGCGTTTTGGGATTGCTCGAGGTTGTGTGCTGGGTTGTTGGTCATAAGAGCCTCCCTTGGTTGTTCCATTGGGTGTATTCGTCATGTATCAGAGTCTCAATCCTGCCAATATGCTTCGCTGGGTTGCCATGTGCCTTTGGTGTTGTTGGTCATGATCGGCTCGAGAAAGTCTTGAATCCGTTTCATCACGTCTTTAAATTCTGGTGGTGCGCTCAAGCGTTGGCGTTGCAAAAATTTTGACCAGAGGCTTTGCAAGTCGCGGTGTTCGGCAAACTCTGGCAAGAACACCAGACGGCTCGTCTCGAGGGCTGTCCCTCGAGCTTCAAAAGTTCGTTCTATCGCCTCGCGCAGCACCCCCGCCGTGAAGTATTCTTGGCTGGCGACGGTGTACAGGTCAAAAAAGTCTTTAGAGCGGGTGTTGGTGTCGCCTTTCTCGCAGGCGGCAGCAAACTTTTCGGCAATCAAGGTTTCGAGCGGGTATCCTAGAATCGGTAAACTCGAGGTGTTCAACACCGTTGGGAATTCGATCAGGCTGGCGTTCGGGGTGATTTTCGCCCCGAAGGACAAATCCACTTGGAGGGTGTCATGGGCTGCACCAAGCCGCCAAGGAACCTCGAGCCTGAAGCCTGGGTAGATGGCATCTTCTGAGATCACGTTCATTTGAAAGCTCTGATCAAACTCAATGTAATCCTCGAGTTCGATGCCGAGAATGTCTTGAAATACGGTTTTGATGGCTTCAAGGTCGTTGGGGATGGCTCTAACGCTCAGGTCAATGTCTTCGGTTGGGCGCGAGGTCATGCCGTAACGTCCGTATAAACTCAGACCGCCCTTTAGGATCAGTTGGTTGCTGTAGGCACTCTTGCCGATTCTGGCAATCAAACCCTCGAGCAAGTACGCCGTTAAAAACCGTGCAGGGTTGATGTTTTGGGCACGAGCGCGTCCTTGTAAACGTCCTCGAATTGAGGCTATTGGGTCTTTTTTATCGGCTGGCATGGGTTTCCAATCTCAGGTTTCGATGTCCACGGACAGCAGTTGGGTGTAGGTTCGCATCAGTTTTTCAACCTGGCAGACTCGAGCGGCTTCATGCAGGGCGTGAATATTTGGTTTGCGCCTGCGAAAGTACAAGGCTAACCCCTCTAAGAACACATCCAAACCGATTTTATGACGGTATTTCAGCAAATCTGCCAGGGTTTTTTCTGGACTGTACACCGCAATCGAGTACGATTCTCGAGCTTCGCTGACGGTGTGTTCAATGCCGTACAAATAACTGGCATCAGAAAAACGGTAAAACTTGACAGGCGGGAACTCGATCTTAGGTGCTCGAGCGCGGCGGTTGATGGCTAAACTGATTTCGAGCGGTTGGGTGGTTGTTAATCCATGAAATGACAGGGCGCTGTTCAGGCAGACCACCGCTCCAGGAACGCGCAAGCTCAGTTCGCGCAGTTCGGCGTGGTTGTAAAGGGCGGCATTCGGTGCAAGGTAAATCCCGCGTTGCACCCGTTCGAGCGTGCCGTTTTCGACGGCTTGTCCCAAAACCCTTGGGTGTAAACCTGCACTGACCACATCACGGCGCGTCAACAAGCCGCCCCGTTCAAAAGCGAGTTGCTCGAGCATCTTGATACTGGTTGGACTGGGTTTGGACATAAGTATTTTGGAATGAATTGCTTACAGAGTATACACAATTGCAAGCAGTTTATTCCATTCAAGGGTTTTTATTTGAGAAACTCGAGGTATTCGCTTTCGGGGCGTTTGATGTGCGCTTGATTCTGGAAGGACACCCAAGCGTTTTGGGCTTGCTCGAGGTTTTGTGCTGGGTTGTTGGTCATAAGAGCCTCCCTTGTTTAGCCTCGAGTGGGATTCTCACTTGCTGTCACGCAAACGGCGTACCGAATTGACTGGATCGAATCCACCTGGTTTCAGAACACGGATTTCGCGGCGTTGAATCCCCGTAAAAGCTTGATAAACCTCGCCCAGAATTTCTTGGACTGATTGATTTGGCAGATCACTGCCTTCTGGAATTTCCACCTCGAGGATTGGCCCATTGCGTTCTTCAGGGACTAACCGAGCCATCAATTCGTTTAGGCGTTTGTTCACGATGACCTCCTCAGCATAGGAATTGTTCTGCAATGCGAAAAAGATAGTTTAGGCATTGATGCCATTTTTCCACTCATCGTCAAAAACTTCACGCAGCCAATCGGCAGTCAGTGGCATTTCTTGTTGCTCGAGGGTGTCAAGAATCTCGAGAAAACTTTTTGGCGGTTTTTTTAAAGCAGCTTTGATGGCTTTGATCGTTTGAATGACTGGGCGCGGCTCGAGCTGCAAGAGGTGATGCACGAATACGTCTGGGTGCATCACTTCAATCTCGAAAGCCTTTGTTATTTCTATGGGAAAGTCGCGCAGGTTCTTGGTGATAATGACCTGGGCTTTTCCTTTGATGGCTGCCGCAAGAACATGACGATCATCGGGGTCTGGTAGCACCAAAGCTTGCTCGAGTTGTTCAAAACCGTAAACGAGCGCATCTGGAATTGCAGCGTTCATTGCTGCTGCGGTGCGTTAGACGCGTTCTGGGCTAAGGTCTGGACGTTTGGCAATCAGGTTTCGTGTCCATTCGTCTTCAATGCGTTTTGACCATCTGGCTTGGATGCCGCCAAGAATTGCCAGGTACATAAAGAAATCTCGGAGCGGTGCAGGAAAGAGAATATTCGCGTCAAGAATGACAGTTTGAACTTTCACCTAAGTATCTCCCCGAAATATTTTAGAGTTTTTCCCTAAAACATTTCCGACCAACGGGAGTAGGGACAGCGTACCTGTCGCCGGAATGGCAGATTTGGAGCGAAGCGGAAAATCTAAAATGTAGGCGGGAGGTACTTAATACCCAAGCCCAAGTTCTTGCGATTCAGCCATTAATGCTTGCATGGCTTCCAAGCTTTTCTGGCGTTGATTGTTTTTATACTCCAGGGCATCTTTGAAGGCAACGCGGCGATGTGTGCCAACCATATGAAAAGGTAATTTTCCTTCCTCGAGCAATCTGACCACATAAGGACGCGAGACATTCAGTAAATCGGCAACCTCGGCGGTGGTTAAATCCGAATTGCTGGGAACAATGCTGACATGTTTCCCTTTGGACAGTTGAGTGAGTACCTCGAGCATCAGTTCGCCTACGCCGCTCGGCAAAAGCACTTTTTCTGTACCAATCTGAATTTCGGTATTTTGCCCTTTGTGTTGGGCGAACAAGCGACTCAGTTCTTGTGCTGCTTCAATGTCGGATAATGACATGTTCGTACTGGGTTTCATGGTTCACCTCTACAGCCATCATACTCCATAAACGAAATAAGTGTAATAGGTAGAATAACTTATTTTATTCAAACTCAGACGCTCGAGACTTACAGCACCTTGCACAATGTTTGACGCGAAGCGTCAGGCATTGGCGACCAACGGGAGTCGCAACAGCCAGCGGTTTTCATAGAAGTGAGAGCGCGAAGCGACCCAAGCCCGTAAGGTGCTGCTTTAAGGGTCAAGAAGCGCGTCAACGGATATGAAAACCGCTGTAGTGCAATAAAAAAGCTCACACAAGGTTGGCGAGCGCATCGTCAGAGCTTTAGATTTGCTGCTCGAGATTGATTTTCATTTTAGCGAATCAGAACAACTTTAAAAGGCAGGTGTGGCAATTTCTTCCAAGCTTGTTCGGCGGTCAGAACATGTTGCTGGCTGACTTCTGCCAGTGCCAGACACGCACAATCACCAAGGCTGAGGTTATACGGATTTCGTCTGGCATAGTAAAACGCGGCGACATCAGACTGTTCAGCATCAAAAGCGACCACCTCGAGTACATCTTTTAACAAATCAAAGCGAGTATCAATCATTTGTGGCGTGTACGTTCCTGCCCCGACCAGTTTGCCTTTGACTTCAGTTCGGTTGACGGCAGAGATCAGCAAATTGCCTTTTTCAAGCTCTTTTTTAACGGCTTCATCGCCAGTTTCCCTAAGAAAGAAAGCCATCAGCGCACTGGCATCTACGACCATTTTTTGGTTGCCTCGGCACGGCGTTCATCGAGCAATTCTTGTACCAAATCACGACCATCTTCTCGAGCGAAAGCGCCGTGTAATTCTTCGATGATGGCATGACGGGTGGTGATTCTGACACTGTTATTCTCGAGTCGCACGATTAAAGCATCACCTGGTTTAAGGTTGAGGGCTTCTCGAAATTCGGCGGGGATGACCACTTGTCCCTTTTCACCCAATTTGGCATCTTTGGAAACTCTTCCTGTTAATGTGAGTGTCATACTTCTATTGTATAACGATCTCATCCTAAGTTCAACTTTTTACTTATAGTTAGTTGCCCATAAAGAAGGATCAATTCCTCGAGTTTAGCTGCATTCCAAATTCTCGAGCATCATGAAACCCAAGAAAGGAGCAAAAAATGAATGTTTAACGTCACCAAAATTACCGATGTCTGGGCGAAAAACAGCGCCGTCCTGAACCACATCAGCCGCCCAAAAACCGAAGCGGATTACCTCGAGTTGATCGATTTGATCGAACACATTACGGACACGGTAGATGACCTCGAGAACAACCCGTACATCGCCTTGCTCGACATTGCCATGACGTATGCGGGCGAATGGGAAGAAGTTCATGTGACACTCGAGGATTCAATCACACCTCGAGAGACACTGGCGTTTTTGATGCAGCAACATGACTTGACACAAAAAGACCTCGAGCGGCTGGGTATTGCGTCGCAGCCTGTGTTGTCCAAAATTTTAAAAGGCGAACGTGCAGTGAGTAAAACCGTGGCGCAGAAGTTGGCAGCTTACTTTAACGTCAAACCAAGTTCGTTTCTGTTTTGAAAAATTGCGACTCAAGTCTGAATGCAATAAATTGGATCAACCAATCAGCGGGCTGACACTAGCTCTCACATCACTCGAGCGGCGTTGTTTGATCTCTGGTTCGCGCAGGGCGTAAGCGATCATGGTTTCCAGATTGGCGTTCTCGCCCTCATTGATGACTTGCTCGAGTTTGGCGTTTCCAAGATGTACTCGGGCTTTGTCCAGAATGCGTTCGTGCTTTTCTTGGTTTTCGGTTCTGGTTTGCGCCCCAATGCTGCGGTGTAGGTTGCGAATTGCGCCGATCAAACGCACGCTGCGTTCAAATTGCCCTTCGCGCCTTGCCAGTTCAACGTAACTTTGGAACAACTCGCCAATCGTAAAGCGCCTGCCGAGGCTGCGTAAAATGCTCAGGCTTTCATCGAAGTAACTTCTGGCTTGGTCGTAATCGTTGTCTTTCAGGGCATTTTCGCCAAGGTTGGCGAGCGAATTGGCAATGCCTTGCAGGTCGCCCAGTTCACGTTTTAATGCCAGACTCTCGAGTTCGATATGATGGGCGTTTTCGGCGTTACCGAGCATAAAAGCAATCTGCGCGAGGTTGCCCAGGGCGTAAGCGATGCCTTGTTGATCTTTCAGCTCGCGTTTGATGGCTAGGCTTTTTTGAAAGCAATCTTGGGCTTTTAAAGGCTCGTCTTGGTAGGCGTAAACAATTCCAAGGTCATTGTAAGCAATCGAGTTCTCCATTGGTTCGCTCAGGTCTTGGCTTTGCGCCACGGCACGTTCCAGGCGTTCGCGGGCTTCGGATAGGTGTCCTTGCTCCCTTGCCAGCACGCCCAAAAAACGCTCGGTTTTGGCTTGACCCGCAGCATCGCTCAGTTTTTGACAGAGCGCCAGTTGTTCCAAGCTCCAAGCTCGAGCGTCTTGGTAATACCCGAGTTCTTTGGACAGGCTCGAGGCGCAAAACAGCATTTTGACGCGGGTGGCGTCGGGTTGCTGCAAGTCTGGATGCTCGAGGTAACGCTTCGCCCAGGTTAAGCCTTCGGTGTGATGACCGCGCACATACCAGAACGATTCGAGGCTGTAACAGATTTTCGCGCCACCAACAGGATCAAATTGCAACCCAAATTCGAGGGCGGCGCGAAAGTTGTCATGCTCGAGGTTGATGGCGTGAAGCATGAGCTGCATTTGTGGTCCAACCAGATCGCGTTGGGTGTGCTCGAGGTTTTTAAGGTAATACTGACTGTGTTTTGCCAGGGTGTTTTGCCGATCACTAAGCTCGAGTTTACGTTCAGAATATTGACGCACGATGCTGTGCAGTTCAAAACGTTTTTCGGGATTTTTTTGCACCAGTGATTTTTGCACCAACGCCAGCAAACTCGGCAGTCGCGCTCCAGCAATTTCCAGAGCGGCATCGCGGTCAAAGCCGCCCCTGAAAACCGACAACCGCGCCAGAATGGCTTGCTCAACGGGGCGCAGTAAGTTCCAGGAGTGTTCAAACACCGCCCGCAGGCTGCGTTGACGTTCCGGCAGGTCACGCGATGAAATCTCGAGCGAATCGGGGTCGCGCTCGAGTTCCTCGGCAATTTCAGCCAGTGACAAAACCCGCGTCCAACTCGAGGCAATCTCGAGTCCGAGCGGCATTCCCGCCACGGCTTTGCAGATGCGCGAAAAATCTGGTAGGTCGCCAAGCTCGAGCTTAAAACTGCTGTTGACACGGCGAGCGCTGGTGCTAAAGAGATTCGCGGCGTCTTGAGATTCCAACGCACTGAAATGGTCTGGACTCGGCAGTCCCTCGAGTTCGATCACCCATTCGCCGCGCAAGCCCAGTGCCTCGCGGCTGGTGGCTAACACCCGAACATTCAGGGCATGCTCGAGAATGATGCTGACCACGGCGCTCGATTCGAGCAGGTGCTCGAAATTGTCGAGCACCAACAGCAAATGTTTTTCGCGCAGGCTTTCGATCAATTGCTGTTGCGGTTTATCGCCAGCGATTTTCAAACCGAGCGCCTCGAGAATCGTGGCTTCAAGCAATGCCGGATTCTCGAGTGGCGCTAAGGACACGAAGATCACACCATCTTGAAATTCGTCTTCCGATTGCCGTGCAACCTCGAGCGCCAAACGGGTTTTACCAATGCCGCCCGCACCAACCAAGGTCAAAAGACGACATTCTGGGTTGGAACAACGGTTTCGCACCTCAAGCAACTCGTTCTGCCGCCCGACAAAAGCGGTCATGTTGATTGGCAGGCTGCTTTGGCTCGACAGGGTTTTGACTTCGCGTGGCACGATATTTTCAGCAATGGCTGGCGTGTTCAAACCCGTGCGCAAACTGGCAGCCAAATCACGAATGTCTTCCGGCACATCAAGCTCGAGGGTATGTTTAAATTCGCGCCCGAAACGTTCAAAAATGCTCAAACCAATCTGCTCGAGTTTGGCGCTTCTTGCCAATTTCAGCATGGCACGCACGAATTCATCGTTTAAAGGATCGTGTTTTAAAGCAGTGTCCAGGCATTGAAAACCCGCTGCAAATTCGTTCAACGCTTCCAGTTGAGCCGCCCGTTGCAACACTGCGTTGCGCCAACCCGATTGCAATTCTTCGCGTTCAAACTCGAGCCAAGATTCAAACTCGAGCGAACCGACAGGGTTGATGTTCAGTAAGAATTCAGCCGTGTACAACTCGAGCGCCGCCGCCCAATCTTGAAGCTGCAAGGCTTTTTTGAAAAGTGCAATATCACTGATGCCGTTGTAACGCACCCGCAGGGTTTCAGTCTCGAGGTGATGACCAAAGACCAAACTTCTCGCACGGTATAATAATTGTCGCAAACTCTGCCGCCCAGAGGCTTCATCGGCTTCTGACCAGAACAGCAAGACCAATTCTTCCCGCGACACCCAGGTTTCTCGAGCCGCCAAAAACGCGACCAACCACAGCGGTCGCTCGAGCGAAAGTTCACTGGTTTGGGTGCCTTCAAAGCGCGGTGTACCGAGTAAGCGAAGCATGGCTTTTATTATGCGTGAAATTGTGGGGAACTCGAAGAGTCTGACGTGAGGTTAAGGTTTTGGGTGGTTGAAGGGGTAGCAGAGAGCAAAAATTACTGCTCGAGAGGCACCCAAGCCTGACCGTCAAAGCGTTTGATGAAGACCTGATGCGATTTTTTCAGACCCTCGCGCCAGGCGATGGTCGGGTTGCCTTCAGAATCCAGCACAATGCTGCAAGAATCGGCATTGTTTGAAGCTTTGATTTTGATGTTCTTGCCGACCTCGAGCCACGCCTCACCGTTCCAAGAGCGCACCAAAACGTTATCCACCATCGTGCTTTCGATCCAAGCCAACGTTGGATTGCCGCTTGCATTCAAGGCAATTTTGGGGTTGCTCGCCGCGCCCGTTTCACTGTTGACCGTGTTACCAAACGCTTGCCAATTTTTGCCATCAAAGCGCTTGACGCTGACATCAAAACCCTTGTTCGCCTCCGCCCAAGCAATGACCGGTTGATCCTCGGCGTTGAGCTGCATGGCGATCATGCCCGCATAATGATTGTTGTCCAAATTTAAGGACTTTCCGCCCAAAGCACTCCATTTGTTGCCAAGCCAAGTGCCAGCAAAGACATTAAAATCCGTGCGCCCAACCCCAGGTACAAAATAGGCTCGAGAGTACGCCAGAATCGCCGTGCCTGATTTGGTCACGCCAATGTCCCTTGAGCGGCTCGAGTCGCTCATGTCGGCACTGAGTGAACCCTTGTCAATGACCAGCCATTGCTTGCCATCCCAACGTTTCACCATAAAATCGTCCACGTTGCCATCTGGCGAGACTTCACTGAAACCCAACAACGGATAACCTCGAGCATCAATGGCGAGGATTGGGTTGTCGGGCGCAGAATTTTTGGATTTGCTAGGGCTATTGCCAAACTGCTGCCAGCTTTTACCCGTCCAACGCGCCACGTAAATCTTGCCTGGACCGCTGGCTTTGCCTTTGTTGATGTTGCTGCGTTCAGTCCAAGCCACCACGGGCGAGTCATTCTGATCAAGTTTGAGCGTAACATCGAACGAATTAAATTTTTTGTCCACATTCAGCGACGTTCCCAAACGCTCCCAGGTTTTGCCATTCCAGCGTTTGACAAACGCATTGTAAACGCCGTTCACAGTTTCGATAAAGGCAACCATCAAGACGTTCTTTTTGGTTATCACCAAACTCGGACGACCCGCATCAAGGGCTTGGTTATTGTTGACAACCGTAAAACTCGAGGGGCTTGATTGTGCGTTCACAGGAACTCGAGCAATCATCAGTCCCAACACAAGCACGCTGGCGCTCAAAAACGCCACTGAACCAAAGCTCGAGATTTTCATGATTCGAGATTAGCGGTTTAATAGTCTTGTTTCAACTCGAGTACAGGATTTTAGGGCAACAATCCAAACGCCTCGAGCACAGGATTTGGCGGGTTTTTCGGACGCATCCGAATTGGGTCAACCCAAACCCATTCGGTGTCGGCTTCGACTGCCAAACGACCATCCAAAAAGCGAATCTCGTAACGTCGGTACGCCCGCACGCCCTTGTTGTTGGTGTACGTGGAAATCTCGAGTTTGTCGTTCAATAACGCCGGACGGTGATAGGTGATGATGTGCTTTCGTGCGACAGGCACAACCCCGTACGACTGCATGATAGGCAGACCCATGCCAATATGCAGCGAATGTGCCCTGGCAGTATCTTCCATAAATTTTAAATACACCGCGTTGTTCACATGCCCAAGTTCGTCAAGATCAGCCTGGATCACCGTAATCACGTGCGAAAAACTCGAGCGCGGGTCTTTGGAGAGTTCGATCATTCGAGCACCTCGAGAATGGCGTATTTCAAATACCGAGATTCGGGCAAGAGCAGCAGTTCAGGATGATCCGCACTTTGCCCGCGCCGCTCGAGCACGCGCACATTGCGTCCCGAATCTTTGGCGGCATTGGTCAGCATCACATAAAAATCACTCTCGGAAACATGAAAACTGCAACTCGCCGTGCCCAGAATTCCTCCAGGCTCGAGTAATTTTAAAGCGCGAAGGTTGATTTCTTTGTACGCACGGTACGCACTGTCCAGATCGCGTCTGGCTTTGGCGAGCGCCGGCGGGTCAAGGCTGATGGTCTGATATTTTGCGCCTGCTTGTTCGCGTTCACGCAAGAACTCAAAGGCATTTGCAGTCGTGAAAATCATGTTCTCGAGGTTATTCAGTTTTGCATTTTCAGCACCGCGCTCGAGTGCCGCCGCGCTGGAATCCACGCATTCCACAGACTCGCAGACTTTCGCCAAATGCAGCCCAAAACTGGCGTGGTAACTGAAAACATCAAGCGCCTTACCTTTGGCGTGACGCTCGAGCGCAATTCGATTGTCACGTTGATCGAGAAACGCTCCCGTCTTCTGCCCACGCCAAGGGTCAACCAGAAATTGAACACTCCCCTCTCGAACAATGACCGAATCTGGCACGCTTCCAAACGCCTCGAAGACACTCTGTTCTAAACCCTCGAGCAACCTTGTTTTCGAGTCAAACCGCGCCAACACCCCAACAGGTTGAAACCGATCAATCAAAACCTCGAGCAACGCATCCAAAAAAGGCTCAAGCGCGGCGCTATTGTTTTGCACCACCAAAATATCTGCGTACCTGTCAATCGTTAAACCAGGCAGTCCATCCGCGTCAGAATGCACCACACGGTACGAATCCGCATCAATGCGCATTTGCGCTCGAGCATCAATCGCCTTTGAAAGCCGTTTTAAGAGCAATGCCTCGTCCGCAACCTGTTCAAAACGCGTCAGCATTCGCACGGTGATCTCGGATTTTTTGTTGACCGCCGCCCAACCCAAATGCTTGCCCGCCGCGCTTTTGACCGCGTACAAACCAGGCTTTTCTGGTGCGCTGGTCACATCGGAACGATAAATCCACGGGTGTCCAGATTTCTGGCGTTCAGTGCCTCGAGCGGAAAGGGTCACGGTGTTCATCGGGGGTAAGTTTACCTTTGAGCATTATGAACAGTTCAGGACAACTCAAAAGGATTAATGATCTCAAGGTTGAAAATCTTAAAATCTTCAACGTTCCGCGTCACCATCACAAGGTTATGGGTTAAAGCTGTTGCTGCAATCAAAGCATCAAGAATTTGAGGTGTGCGTCCAATGCGTTTGAGTCTTTCCATTTCTTCTACCCAACATTCAAAGACAAGATCATCGGCAGCGATAACCCGTTGTAAGTATGTTGCTCGAGTGTTCGCACACCAGGTTTCAAGTTCGGTTTTACGTTTGCTTTGGTTAAGTTGATGAATACCTTGACTGAGTTCACCAAGGCTGACACTTGATATTCGAGTTTGATCCATTGAAACACTGCCAAGCCACGCAAGTACACCTTTATTTGGTTGCTTTCTAAAGTTTTCAGAGATGATATTGGTATCCAGTAGGTACATCACTCGAAATCAATTTCCCGTAAACGTGGATCACGATTACGTTCGAATAGCGTGTCCACTTCCTCGTCAGTTAAGATACCGCGTCTTTTTGGAGTCAATGCTTGCAACGCGGTCATTTTGCTGGCTTGCCATTTTTGATAATCCTCGAAATTGATAATTGCCACAGTGGGTCGTCCATGCTTGGTAACAACTTGCGGTTGGTGTTCGGCAAGCTCTACGACTTCAGAAAATCTGGATTTGGCTTCTTGAAGTTGCCAAGTGGAATTATGAGACATGGTTGCACTTCTTTTCTAGTCAGCGCTGGTCAGATTATAGCACAAACCAAAAAAATCTCTCGAGCCTTTAAAAACTCGAGAGACACAAATGCAATTCTTGCTTTAGTTCAAAACGTCAATACGAGCGAACGTCGCGTTCTCTTCGATAAACGCCCGACGCGGCGCGACATCATTGCCCATCAAATCTTTGAAGACTTCGGTGGCATCCAGCACATCCTGAATACCCACGTGACGCATCACACGGCGTTCTGGGTCGAGGGTGGTTTCCCAAAGTTGCTCTGGGTTCATCTCGCCCAAACCTTTGTACCGTTGAATGCTGACGCTTTGCCTGTCGCTGACCTCGAGCAACCTGGCTTGCAGGGCAGCCTCGTCGTAAAGGTACTCGTGTTTGCGCCCGATTGAAAGTTTGAACAGTGGCGGTTGCGCGATATACAAGTAACCCGCCTCGATGATCGGACGCATGAAACGGTAGAAGAACGTCATGAGCAGCACCGAAATGTGCGAACCGTCCACATCGGCGTCGGTCATGATGACAATTTTGTGATAACGAATGTTCGAGAGGTCAAAGTGCTGATTGTCGCCAGTGCCTTGCAAACCCGCACCGATTGCCGCGATCATGCTGCGAATTTCGGTGTTTTTTAGGATTTGCCCCAAGGTGGCTTTTTCGACGTTCAGCACCTTACCGCGCAGTGGCAGCACAGCCTGGAATTTGCGATCTCGAGCACCTTTTGCCGTACCACCTGCGGAATTACCCTCGACCAGCAAGAGTTCGGATTCGGCAGGGTCTTGGCTTTGGCAGTCCGCCAGTTTACCCGCCATAAAGTCGTTGTCGAGCGGATTGACGCGGCGCACCAAGTCTTTGGCTTTTCGTGCCGCATCCCTGGCTCGAGCGGCATCGGCAGCTTTTTCGACCAGCGCTTTACCGATTTTTGGGTTTTCTTCGAGGAACTCGGTCAGTTTTTCGCCAACCACAGCGTTAACAGCGGTTTGCGCCTCTGGGTTCAGAAGCTTAATCTTGGCGTTCGATTCAAATTGTGGATCGCCCAATTGCACACTGATGACCCCATGCAATCCCTCAAGCCAGTCGTCGCCCGTTGGTGAAATTGCGCCTTGCTTGAGCAGGTTTTTGGCTTTGGTGTACTGATTCATGACCCTGGTAAACGCGGTACGGAAACCCGTCATGTGCGTTCCACCGTCGCGGTTGGTAATCATGTTGGCGTAAGCGACCAAAGTATAATCGTATTTCGTGGTGTG
>JANMUC010000748.1:0-3395 GCA_031391225.1 Deinococcales bacterium | reverse complement strand
GCCTGGAATCACCAGGCTCGAGAGGATGATGGCAAAGAGCGCGTCACGCCCGCGAAATTCGATACGGGCAAAGGCGAACGCTGCCATTGAGCAAACCAGCAATCCAAAAACCACTTGACTGAGCGCCGTGATCAGTGAGTTGAGAAAATACCGTCCGAACAACGTCTGGGTTTTTAAGGCGCTGCGGTAATTCTCGAGCACATAACCCAAGAAGCCAGGGGAAACATTATTCCACTCGAGCACCGTGCCAGCATCGGTACGCGAACGAGAATCTGGCGCGAGCGAAGCCGAGATCAATTCGGTGTTCTCTGGAATCGTGAGTTTTAATGGCACGCTGTCAAAGTAACTCGAGCCAGTGTTGGTGATTGAAACTCGGTACATTTCTTCAGCTTTAGAAACAAGAATCAGTCGGGCATCTTTACTCGAGCTTGCAGTCGCACTGAACATGTTTGAAGTATCAGTGGATAGACCAGAGTCAGGAATTTCTGCCAGCGGTTTCCAATCGGCTAGAGCGTTTTTAAATTTCAACTCGAGCGTGACGGTTTTATTCCCCCCCAATCCCCCCCAAAGACTCGAGCCACCTTGCGCACCCAAATTCGCTGCCGCAGCCCAATTTGCGGGGTTGAGACGTTGCGGCGACCAAACGGGCGTGTTGCTGAGACTCTCCTGACGGCTTTGAAAGCTGGTCACAAGCATCCAAACAAATGGAAAAATCATACCCACAGCCCCAACCAACAAGACCGTGTAAAGCGCCACTCGAGCCAACCAAGTGTTCAAGCTTCGATTGCGTTTCATAAACCACCTCGAGCATCCCATTTTTGTACGCCCTCTGCGCTCCGCTCTCTGCCCTCTGCCTTAAATTTCATAAGTGACCCTCTTTGCCAGCACTCGGTTTTGCACCAAACTGAGAATGACCACCAAGACAAACAACGCAAAAGCCATCGCGCTGGCATATGAATAATTGTTGTCGCGGAATCCTTTGTCGTACAGATATTTAACAATGGTTGTGGTGTCACCCAAAACGCCGCCCGTCGGGGTCAAAACTAGAATTTGGGTAAAAACTTGGAAGGCTGCAATCAAACCCGTGACCGCCAGAAAAAACGTGGTCGGTGATAGCAGTTTCCAGGTGATAAAACGCACCATGTCCCACCAGGTCGCGCCGTCCAAACTGGCGGCTTCGTAATACTCTTTTGGAATCGTTTGCAAGCCTGCAAGCAAGATCACCACGCTGTAACCCAGTTGATGCCAGATGCTCATGACCATGACCGAGCAGAGAGCGACACTTGGTCCCTGCAAAAAACTTGGTAGCTCGAGCTGAAAAAGACTTGCGATGTTTTGAAAAATGCCGTTGGGATTGTCGAGCCAAGTCAAACCTGGAGTGCGCAAAACGGCATTCAGCAAACCAAATTCGGGGTTGTAAATCCACTTCCAGACGGCGGCGGCAGCGGTCAGGGCAGTAATGTACGGCAGAAAGTAAATGGTTCGTAACAAGCCCAAACCGCGAACATTTTCGTTGAGCAGAATGGCGATCAGCGTGGCGATCAAGATTCCAATTGGTACCGTCCCAACCACGTACCAAAACGAATTGAGCAAACTCTTCCAGAAATTGGGGTCAACCGCCAGCGCCAAGTAATTCTCTAAACCACCCCAAACCGGCTGATTTATTATCTTGTAATCGTGCAAGAACGACATCGCAAAGGCGTATACGGCGGGCGCAAAATGCCAAACGATCAAACCGAGCAGGGCAGGAAAAACCATCATCCAACCCCAGAGTGTCGCCTCAGCGCCTTTGGGGAGGGCTTGGGTGTTCATGTTAAGACTGAATACCGCCAAGATTGCCAAGCCACCAGGCAGCAACGTCCACCAGCTCGAGAGCAACAACGCAACGATCAAACCAATCAATACGGCAACCAAGCTCGAGCCTTGCCAGACATTACGCCAACTCGAGGCACTGAGGTTGAAGGCACATAAAACGACCAAAGCAGCAAAAAATACGACAGGGACGATCAAACTCCAATTGGGAACAAAACCAGTTGCGGTCAGCAAGCCAGTGCCGAGCAAAGCAAAACTCGAGAACATCACGTACATGAACGGTGCATCTGGGGCGTTCGCTTGAGCGGGAATCGGAGCATTCATCCTGTCAGTATGCTATGAACTTTGAATTGAGACCAGCCTTATCGCCCGAACTTGTGAGCTTGAAGCTTGTGAGGCTTTCGCAACCGTCGTAAGCTGATCGGCAATGAATCAGTCTTTTGAAAACCTCCTCGCCGAGCATCAAGCGCTCGAGATCAAGCTGGCTGACCCCGATGTGTTCGGCGATCAAGGCTTGTACCTCGAGTTAAACAAGAAATACGCCGAACTCTCGCCGTTGGCGAACATTGCCAGGGAATTGATCGAGCTTCATAAGCGCCTGGAAGAGGCGCACGTTTTGGTTGATGACCCCGATTTGGGCGAGTTGGCGCAAGCCGATATTTTGGAATGCGAAACCAGAATAGCAGCACTCGAAGCCGAGTTTGAACACCTGACGCTTCCTAAAGACCCAGCCGACGCTCGAGATGTAATCTTTGAAATCAGAGCAGGAACTGGCGGCGCGGAGGCGGGATTGTTCGCCGCCGATTTATACGGCATGTACGAAAAATATACGACAAGACTTGGCTTTAAACTCGAGCTTCTGGACTCGAACCAATCTGACATTGGTGGTTTCTCTAAGATCACCTTCGAGGTTCGGGGCACTGGCGCGTTTGGTATTTTCAAGTTTGAGATGGGCGTTCACCGCGTGCAACGGATTCCTGCCACCGAAACCCAAGGACGGATTCACACCTCAACTGCCACCGTTGCCGTGATGCCAGAAGCCGAAGATGTAGATGTTCAAATTAATATGTCTGACGTTCGGGTGGATGTCTACCGCTCTGGTGGACACGGTGGACAAGGAGTCAACACCACCGACAGCGCGGTTCGACTGACCTATAAGGCTGGCACGCCCGACGAGATGGTCGTGACCTGCCAAGACGGACGTTCGCAACTTAAAAACAAAGAAAAAGCCTTCACCGTCTTGCGCTCGAGATTATTCGAGATCGAACGCGAACGCATTCACCGCGAACGCAGCCAAAACCGCGCCTCACAAGTTGGTTCTGGGGATCGAAGCGAAAAAATCAGAACGTACAATTACCCGCAAAACCGCGTCACCGACCACCGACTCGAGGGTGAAGAAAAAAACAATCCGCTCGAAAGTGTCATGCTCGGCAACCTCGAGCCAATCACCGACGGTTTAAAAGCTTTGGAGCGTCTCGAGTTGCTGGCATCGAAGGTGAGCGCTTAATGGCGCGGCGTGAATTGTTGGTCGCGGCGAGCATCATCCGCGACCGTCAAGGGCGAGTGCTGCTGGTCGCCAACGA
>JANMUC010000741.1:0-8554 GCA_031391225.1 Deinococcales bacterium | reverse complement strand
GTCATGTACTATGCTCGAGGCTTGATTCAAGGTTAAATTCTGGTTGGCAATCACTGCCAGTTCACCACTCGAGCTTGTCAATCCCGTGCCGTTGCTGGTGAAATTCTTGTTGGTAATCACGCTGCTTAAACCGTTACTCTCAAGTTTTCCGTTGAAGGTTAAATCTTCATCGCTCAGGATTCTCGAGTTGCTTAAAGTTGTGGTGTGGTTAAATTGGGCTTCTTTAGCAATAATTCGCGTGTTCTCGAGCGTTAAGTCTTTATTACTTTTGAAGCTTTCAGTCACGATGATGACCGCGTTTTTGATCGTAGCAATTGCGTGCAAGTGCAAGTTGCCTTTGACCAGAACGGTTTGATTGTCAAACTTCGCGCTGATCTCGGTGCTCGAGTTTAAGTTCAGGCTGTTTTGAATCGTGGTGCTTGGGCTGGCGTTGTACTTGGTTTTTAAGGCGGCAAAGTCTGGTACGGGTACACTCACCAGCGGGCTGACAAACTTGGGTTTACCAGCCACGCACAACCCAAGACCGCTTTTATCTTCGCAAGTAGCCGTGTTGGTACTCGAGATGATGCCACCGTTTAAGCTGATGGTTTTGGCATTTAAGTCCAAACCCGCGTTGGCGAAAATGCTGGCGTTGTTTAAGGTCAAACTCTGGTTCGCGCTAAAGGTTGTTCCAGCGACGATACCGTGCATCATGATGTCTCGAGGGCTTGTTAAAGCCCTGGTTTGAACGGGTGGTTCGGGTTGGGGTGCTTGAGGGCAGGCGGTCAGGGCGGTGGCGAGGATCGCGGTTAAGAGCATGAAACCTCCTTTCGTTCTTCGGAGCGTGTTCGTGGTGTTGATCGTAATTGAATTTGGGGAATGTTGCATCTTGGGCGGGAGTCTAGCAATCATTCTTCGCTCATGATGGTCAAAATCCGCTTGAACTCGAGGGCAAACACGAAAACCATTTCTGGCGCTATCAGCTCGAGCTTCCAGATTTTAGCTTCTCATGAAGGTATATCCAAACAATTGAGTCTCAGATTTACTTTGATGCGAAAAACCTGCGCTGGACTTTGACCGAATACGGTATGCTTGCAGCTAGCATGACTTCAACACCTGCCAGTGCTCCGCCGTCAACCGCCATCGTTCCTGCGGTGAGCGCTATCAATTTGGGTAAGAAATACGGGAAAATCCCCGTGCTCGATGGCGTGAACTTTAACGTTCTGCCTGGGCAAGTCTATGCCCTTGCGGGTCCAAACGGCGCGGGCAAAACCACCTTGATTCGCCTCATTACGGGCTTGTCGTTTCCGACCAGCGGCAAGGTCTTGTTAAACGGCGAGGACGTGCATCAGGGTGGACCAAGGGTGCGGCGTTTTATGGGCGCGGTGGTCGAAGCGCCAGCCGCCTTTTACCCGCATTTGACGGGACGTGAAAATCTCGAGGCTCATGCGCGACTGGCGGGCGGGGTTGGCATCGGCAATGACGGTGTGCTGTTTAAACTCGATGCTGCTCGAGTGCGTGAGGTTTTAACGCTGACCGAACTCTTGCGAATGCAGGACCGCAAAGTCGGCGAGTACAGCCTTGGGCAGCGTCAACGCCTCGGTTTGGCGGGCGCAATTCTGGCAAATCCGAAAGTTTTGATCCTCGACGAACCCACCAGCGGACTTGACCCGCTCGGCATTGGTCTGATTCACCGCATTCTCTCGAGCATGGCGTCCAGCGGCACGGCAACCATCCTCAGTACGCACCATTTGCGCGAAGTCTCGAGTTATGCGCACAAGGTTTGCATTCTGGGCGGTGGCAGGTTGCTCGAGGAAGTTGATTTGAGCACCCGTCAAAGCGCGTATCGTTTCCGCGTCGATGATCCTGCCAAAGCCGCCGCCGCCCTCAGCACGCAACCGTTCGTGACCAGGGCTTATGCTCGTCCGCCTTACACCATCGCGCATTTGGAGGGTGAAATGCACGCCCCCGCCGCGATTCGGATTTTGGCGCTCGAGGGTGTCCGAATTTTTGAAGCCGCCCCCGACTTGTTCGATCTGTACGAATACTACCGTGAACGCGTGGAGAGAGTATGACACAAGCAAATATCAAACTTCCTGGTTCCGGTTACGGATTGTTGCAACTCGAGTTTCGCAAATTGATTGGGTTTCGCAGCGTGCGCCTTGGCTTGATCGTGGCGTTTTTTATTCCAATCTTACTGATTTTCGCGCCCGACGACGGTTTGTCGCAAGTGGTCGGCTCAAACCTGATTTTGGTATCGGGCTGGCAAGTTCCTGGCTTGACGTTGTTTATCGTTATGCCCTTCTTGCTGCCCTTATTGGTGGCTGTGACCTGTGCCGAAATTGTCGGCGGTGAGGTCGCCTGGGGAACTCTCGCGCCCTTGTTACTGCGTCCAGTCTCGAGAACCCGCATTGCGCTCTCAAAACTGTTCGTTGCCGTGCTATACCCGCTCATGCTGCTGCTGGTGACTTTGCTCAGCAGCCTGTTGATTGGCGGGCTTCGTTTTGGCTTCGGTAGTTTTTTTGGTGGCACAGGACTTGCCGAGGGAGGCTTTAACGGCATTGGCAACCTCGAGCCTCTCACAGCCTTGTTTGAGTTGACTCGAGCGTACTTAATTGCTGGTTTGGTGCTCGCCCCGATTGCTGGTTTGGGCATTGTGTTTGGCATTTTGTACATGAATACCGCCGCCGCCGCACTTGCCAGCGTTGCCAGCATTATTTTGATGCGTTTGCTGGCGGTTTTTACCTGGCTTAAACCGCTGCTTTTAACCGAACATTTGGATGCCTACTCGCCGATTCGTGCCAGTTCGTTTAAGATTGAGCAATCCCTGATTTTGTTGTTGATGTACACCATCGCTTGCGCTGTGGCAGCCGTGGCACTCTTTGAACGCAAAGATTTATAAACTTGCGGCAACAACCTGAAACGATTCTCGAGCAGCCCTCAGTGTGATCTTGAGGTCGGTTTGATTGTGACTGCTCGAGATAAACGCCGCCTCAAACTGGCTGGGTGGAAGGTACACGCCGCGCTCGAGCATGGCGTTAAAAAAGAGTTTGAACGCTTCTGTGTTGGACTGAACGGCGTCGTTGTAAGTGCTGACACTTCCAGACTGAAAAAACGCCGTCAGCATCGAACCAACGCGGTTGACAGTTAAAGGCACACCCGCATCTCGAGCGGCAAGTTCTAAACCAGCTTGCAGTTTTTGCCCGTAAGCCTCGAGTTGCGCATACGGCGGGTTCTTCTCGAGTTCGGTCAGTGTGGCGATGCCTGCCGCCATTGCCAGTGGATTGCCCGAAAGCGTGCCAGCCTGGTACACAGGACCACTCGGAGCAATAAAATCCATAATTTTTGCCGATCCGCCGTAAGCTCCAATCGGCAGACCGCCGCCAATAATCTTGCCCCAGCAAATAATGTCAGGCTCGAGTTTCAGAAGTTGGGTCGCGCCACCTGGCGATAACCTAAAGCCCGTCATGACTTCATCGGCAATCAAGAGCGTGCCGTTGGTTTTGCACAGATCATGCAAGCTTTTCAAGAATGCTGATGTCGGCTCGAGCAAGCCTGCATTGCCCACCACGGGTTCAAAAATGATGGCAGCAATTTGCTCTGGGAAATTTTTGAACAACTGCTCGAGGGTTTCAGGAACGTTGTAATCGGCAACCAAGGTCAGACTGGCAAATTCTGCTGGTACACCCGCGCTCGAGGGGGCGGAATTGCTCGAACCTCCAGAAACCGTCAACATTCCCGAACCTGCCTGCACCAACAACCCATCCGAATGCCCGTGATAATTTCCACGAAATTTCACGATGTATTTGCGGTTTGTCACCCCTCGAGCCAACCGTAACGCGCTCATGGTCGCTTCAGTGCCGCTCGAGACAAACCGTACCCGTTCACAACTTGGATAGGCTTTTAAAACCAATTCGGCAAGTTCGATCTCGCGTTTTGTCGGCGCACCAAAGCTCGTTCCACCCTCAAGCGCCAGCCGAATCGCCTCAGCCACATTCGGGTGCGTATGACCCAAAATCATTGGACCCCACGAACCAATGTAATCCACGAATTCGTTGCCGTCCTCGTCCCACATCCTCGAGCCGCTGGCTTTGGCAATAAAGCGCGGTACACCACCCACTGCACCAAACGCTCTTACGGGTGAATTTACGCCGCCAGGGATGACTTTTTGGGCGCGTTGGAAGAGCTGGCTGGATTGAACGGGTGGGTTTGAACTCATGGCGCGAACCTTACAATTAAAGCTCCGTTCAGGGCAAGGGGCAAGGAAACTTGAAACTCGAGATCACTTCGCGTTTTGCAACACCCGCGCCACCTCGAGTACCCTGGAAAGACTGGCGCTGGCGTATTTGGAGGCTTCGTAACGCTGAATTTGTTGGGGTTTCATTTTAAGTTTCGCCGCCAATTCGGCTTGGGTAAATCCTCGAGCGACCCTGGCTTGAATCAATTGATTGGGCAGTTCCTCGAGGTTATGAAGGTTCAGGATTTCCGTGTGGCTGCCCCGTAAATGCTCAAACGTCTGAATGTCTTCTTCAAGCTCAGTGATCAAACTAAGTGTCGCGTTTCGGCGCACAGCCTTGGCTTTTTTAGGCAATTGATCGTGCTCGAGGTTTTGCAAGGTTGTTCTAAATTCTGCCAATTTGGTTTTGCTGACGCGCAATTGAAAGTCATTTTCGATCATAAAGTCTCCTTTCCAGAAACAATGGGTAAAAGAATGCGAACAATGCCTTTGGTTTGATTGATTCGATCATGTTGGAAAAAATCTTGAAATTGTCGTCCGGCGCTGTCCGCAACGGCTCGAGCAGGAAAGAATTCGCAGTGAAATCTGGCTTTTTGCGCGGCGCGGCGGTTGCTGAAATCTGTCAGGCTGGGTTCAAGTTGCTCGAGTAAATCGTAGTCAAGTTGGGAGTCGTCGTAGCAAGCATCAATATCGTTTGGTTGAATTTTGCTGGTGACAAAACTCCCGTTGATCAGTATCCATTGACTGCCTGATTGTTGTAAGGCTTGGCTTGCTTCGAGCAGTCCTGCAAGAAGCCGAAGACGGTGCGGGGTGTAGCCAAAGTGCGTGGTGATTTCTGTCCAAGTCGCGTCATGGATTCCTTCGGGTAGGTTTCCGTTTGCTTGGAACGGCGGAATCATGATAACAACAATATTATTGTCATGACGATTTGTCAATTTCAAAACTTGAAATCAAAATCAAGCACCTGGTTGTCCTACTCTTCTGACACTTCTGTGACACTCCTCATCGCGTTTTGTTGCAAAGTAATCAACGGAATGGAACGACTGGCACTGATTGGGGTTTCTGGACGACGCGGCGGCAGCGATGCGCTAAGTGCCTGGATCGAAACGCTGCCAGCAATTCTCGAGCAACCCTTGCCAGCAGGGGTACTCGAGTTGGTGAGCCTTCAAACCTGCAACCGTTGCGAGTTGATCTTGGCGCTGGGTGACACGGCAAATTTTGAGCGAATTCGTCAGTATTTTTCGGGCAGTGACGCTCGAGGTTATGCCTTTTTGGGTGATGCGGCACTCGAGCATTTGTGTCGCGTGGCGGCTTCACTCGATTCTTTAAATCCTGGCGAGGATCAGATCATGAATCAAGTGCGGGTTGCATTTGAAACCGCACGAAAGGCTGGACGTGTGGGTTCGACCACCAGTTTTGCCTTTAATACTGCCTTGCGTGCCGCAAAACGCGTGCGCCGTGAGGTTGCCCTTGCGCCAGCCAACACCAGTTTGTTCAGTCTTGCCAGAACCGACCTCGAGAAATTACCCAATAACGCAAAGGTTGCCATTTTGGGCGCTGGTGAAATGGGCGCGTTGGTGGCAAGAAGTCTCGCGGATTCTGGGTTTGAATTGATGGTCGTCAATCGGAACCTCGAGCGAGCTGAGAATCTTGCTGTAAGCGTCAATGCTCGAGCGATGGTGTTACAAGATTTTTTGCAGGGTTCAACGCAAGTCAACGCGATTGTCTGTGCGACCCCAGTCGAAAACATCATCAACGCGGCGTTCCTCGAGACTCAAAAAAACCTCGAAATTCTGGTTGATTTGGGCTTGCCGCACAACGTCAATCCAAACGATGCTCGAGCTTCAAAAATAAAATTGATTGACTTGACGCAATTGCAAAAACTGGGCGATGCGCGTCGTGAAAAATTACAGGTTCTACTGGCAAATGCCGAAATGATTATTGCCCAAGAACTCGAGCTTGCGCTGGGCGAATTTGCCGAACGTTCCCTGGGTGCGGCGATCAGTCAACTGCGCGATGTCTACCGTGAAACGATTGAACGCACCGTGGGCGATTTGCTCGCGCCAGAAGATATTATCCGTTTGGCGCACCGTTTTGCCCACATTCCAGTCAAGGGTTTGCGTGGTCTGGCTCGGGCGCACGGTTTGGAAATGGCGTACTCTTTTTTGGATGAAGCGGGTTTGGCTCGAGAGAATCCTCAAAGTTTAGAAGATCAGGTGATGGTCGGTGCATAGTATTCGGATTGCAACTCGCGGCAGCGCGTTGGCGTTGTGGCAAGCCAACTGGGTTCGGGCGCAACTTCTCGAGCGACAGGCTGTAAATATTGAACTGAAAATCATTGAAACCCAAGGCGACCGTGAATCTGCGGCGTTTCGCAACATGCTCGGGCAGGGTTTTTTCACCAAAGCGGTGCAAGAGGCGGTGCTCGAGGGAAACGCAGATATTGCGGTGCATTCTTTAAAAGATTTACCAAGCGCGGTGACGCCTGGATTGACCATTGCCGCCATTCCCGAACGTGAAGATGCTCGAGAAGTGTTATTGATGTTGCCGAAAGTCTTTGACTCGAGCGCTGCAAACCTGCCCGTGCGTTTGGGCGCAACGGTCGGCACGAGTGCGGTTCGTCGTCAAGCCCAACTAAACGTCTTGCGTCCAGACCTCGAGCTTCGTGAATTGCGCGGCAACGTGCCAACCCGAGTCGATAAATTGCGGCGTGGCGACTACGACGCGATTGTGCTGGCGGCGGCTGGTTTAAAACGTCTCAATCTGGATTTGCGCGATTTGCGCGTGATCACGCTCGAGCCTGAAGTTTTTGTTCCCGCTCCAGGACAGGGCGCGTTGGCGCTCGAGTGTCGCAGCGATGATTTGCGAACGCTCGACCTGCTTAGGGCTTTGGATCATAAAGATGCTCGAGAAACCGTGCAAACCGAACGCGGTTTGATGGCAAAACTTGAGGGTGGTTGTCAGTTGGCGCTCGGCGCGAGCGCTTTAAAACTTGAGGGTGGCGTATCATTGCTGGCTTGGTACGGTGGACGTTTTTACAACGCGCACGGCTCGAGCGAAACCGTGATTGCTCAACTTCACAGTGAAATCATGCAAGAACAAATGTTGGTGAGAACATGAACGTGGTTTTGACCCATTCCAACAACCGATTTGAAATTTTACAAACTGTGCTCGAACAACGCGGTTTTTCGGTGATCCATCACCCATTGATTCGCACCCAATCCATCGAGAATTTCAACCTCGAGCCGATCATGGCTTGCGAATGGTGGTTGTTCACCAGCGTCGCGGCGGTTGAAGCCTTACAGGCTCGAGGTGTTTTGCCGGGTCGCAAGGTTGCCGCCGTAGGGGTTGCCACGGCGCAGGCATTGCGTCAAACACAAGCCAATGTCGCATTTGTGGCAATTGGTGGTAATTCTGAAAGTTTCGCCAAAGAATTCCTGGCGTACAAACCAACATCACCGATTGCGCTGCTTGGTGGCGATCATTCACTCATGACGTTGCCAAACGCGTTACGGGCGGCGAATCTCGAGGTGAGGTTTTTGGAGGTTTATCGTACCTTCTCAAATTCTTGGGATAACTTTGAAGGTTTTGAACATCATGCCATTGTCCTAATGAGTCCAAGTGCGGTCAATGTGATTCCCGAAAATGTGGCTCGAGCTGCGGATTTGGTAGCACTGGGTCAAACCACGGCTGCCAGCATTCTGGCTCGAGGTTGGACCTGCGTGGTCGCGCAAAAACCTGAAATGGCTGCCGTAATTGAAGTCTTGGAAGCCTTAAAGGACAGGAGAAACAATGCACGATTTAACTGAACGCCCCACACTTTTGCTCGAATCATCATCACTCGAGCTTCCGAGCCGTCCAAGAAGGTTGCGCTCGAGTGTGGCGTTGCGCGATTCTGTGGCAGAAACGTTATTGCAGCCTCAAGATTTTATCGCGCCGTTTTTTGTGGTTCCAGGCAGCAAAACCATTCAACCGGTTGGGGCACTGCCAGGAATCTCGAGGTTTAGCGTTGACGAATTTTTACCTCAACTTGAGCGAGCCGTAAAACTGGGTGTGCGGTCTTTCGTGATCTTTGGAGTGCTGCCACAAGACCAAAAAGACGCGAACGCCTCGAGTGCCAGCGACCCAAGTTCGGTGATTCCCAGCGCGATTCGTGCCGCTCGAGCGGCGTTTGGTAACGACATTGTGTTGTACTCCGATGTCTGTCTGTGCACCCACACCGATCACGGGCATTGCGGTTTGCTGCGTGAAACCGTCCGCGGTGTAGTTATTGACAACGACTCGAGTTTGGCACGACTTGCGGACATGGCACTGACCCATGCCGAGGCGGGCGTGGAT
>JANMUC010000726.1:0-5252 GCA_031391225.1 Deinococcales bacterium | reverse complement strand
GGTCATCCTCAGTGTGGGTTTGTTGACTCTAACCAGTGTTGGGTCGGCGCTCGATATTCAAAAACAATTTATTGGCGTGGGCATTGCCCTTGTGCCATTGGCGGTCATGTGGTTCTTGGGTCGGCGTGGCTTGTACCAGTTCGCGCCAGCCTTTTATTTTGTCGCCTTGTTTTTGTTACTTCTGACTTTCGTTCCTGGTTTGGGCGTCAGTGTCAACGGCAACCGTGCTTGGCTTGGACGCGGTGTGTTTCAGTTTCAACCCTCCGAATTTGCCAAACTCGCCATGATCTTAATGCTCTCGAGGTTCATGCGCGAACCCGTGCGCTCTTTAAAAGATTATATTCCCGTCGCTGCCGTGTCCTTGCCCGTCATGGCACTCACCAGTGCCGACTTGGGCGGCGTGGTGGTGCAAATGGCGGTGACTTTGGGCATGATGGTGATTCGTGGCATCCCCTGGAGGCATTTTCTGATTGGCGCGGCGATCTTGGCGGTCACCATTCCAACGCTTGTTGTGCCGCAACTGAAGGAATATCAGATCAAACGCTTCACGATTTTCTTAAATCCAGACGCCGATTTAAGAGGTTTGGGTTATCAACTCAACCAAGCCAAAATTGCGATTGGATCGGGTGGATTAACGGGTAAAGGTTACAAACAAGGTTCGCAATCGCAAGGGGGTTTTGTTCCCGCAGCCCACACCGATTTTATTTTTGCACCCTGGGCGGAAGAACAAGGTTTTATTGGCGGCGCGTTCCTGATTTTGATGTACATGGCATTGTTCTGGCGCATGACTGCAATGGGTGGTGAATGCCTTTCAAACCAAGATAAATTGGTCACCGGCGGCGTCTTGTCGTTGCTCGGGTTTCAAGTCTTCGTCAATCTTGGTGCAGCCCTCGGATTTGCACCGTTAACAGGCTTAACCTTGCCGTTGGTCAGTTATGGCATCTCGAGTTTGCTGTCGGTTTCGATAGCGCTTGGCATGGTGTATGTGATTCACCGTGATCGCTTTACGGAGTTTTGAGGGAAAGCAAATAGCGAGTATTGAATAGCAACTTCATATTTTTTAGAATTTAAGCATCTCGAGCGAAACGGTAATTGTCGTGAACCCAGTAATTCATGCCGTACAGTCGCGTGAAATCTTTGACCATCTCAAGTACTTCAGGCGAGTTAAATGTGGAATGACCCTCGAGGGCGTGAAGCACAATATCCTCGAGCATTTCGGTTAAGGTCATGTCGCAAGCTTCTGCCAAGGCTTTTAAAACTTTGACCAAGCGCTTCTCCATGCGAATGCCCAGTTGGACACGTTCAATCACCTGAGGCTCTGGGTTTTCTGGTGTGTATTCCTGAACGAGTTCTTGACGGGTGGTCACTTTTGGTTTTTTCATTACCTTACCTCGAGTTATATAGTTATAAATATAATTAAAATTGTCAAGCCGTCTCGAGCTAAACTAAATCCATGCACAACACCCCAATCTGGGATGACACCATCTGGAATCCACTCCCAACCCTCACTCACGACCTCGAGATGGACGTCTGCGTGATCGGTTTGGGCGGCAGTGGACTCTCGAGTATTTTGCGGCTGCTCGAGTTGGGTCAGCGCGTGGTTGGGCTTGATGCGGGAATGGTGGCGGGTGGTGCGGCAGGACGCAATGGCGGGTTTTTGCTGGCGGGTTTGGCAAAGTTTTACCATGAAACTGTCGCAGAACTCGGACGAGAACGCGCCAGTGCCGCGTACCTCCTAACCATGCTCGAGATGGACCGCATGACCGAACAAACCCCGACCGCCATTCGTCGTGTCGGGAGTTTACGCATTGCCACCAGCAGCGCCGAACTTGAGGATTGCAAGCTGCAAATGGCTGCCATGCAAGCTGATGGTTTGCCCGTGACTTGGTATTCGGGTTTTGAGGGCGAAGGGTTGCTGATTGAAACCGACGGGGCGTTTAATCCTCTTGCGCGGTGTCGGTTGCTGGCATCGCAAGCCATCAAAGCTGGGGCGCAATTGTTTGAGAACTCGAGCGTGACCAGTTTGGCAGGCAATGAAGTTCGCACCCAAAATGCCTTTATCCGCTGCAAAAAAGTGATTGTTGCCGTGGACGGCAAACTCGAGGTGATGCTGCCCGAGTTGGTGGGGCGCGTTCGGACGGCACGGCTTCAAATGATTGCCAGCGCTCCCACAGAGGAGGTGAAGTTGCCGCGCCCAATTTATGCCCGTTGGGGTTACGAATACTGGCAGCAACTCCCAAGTGGCAGCATCAGCTTGGGAGGTTTCCGCGATGCCGCCCTCGAGCAAGAATGGACGACCAACGTTGAACCAGATCAACCGATTCAAAATTTACTCGAGCAATTTATGCGCGAAAAAATCGGGGTCAGACGTGCTTCTATTACGCACCGTTGGGCGGCGAGCGTCAGTTACTCAAATCAGACTTTGCCAGTGCTGACAGAAGTCCGCAAAAACCTTTGGGCAATTGGTGGTTACAGCGGCACGGGCAACGTGGTTGGTGCGGTTCTCGGCAGGACGGTGGCTGATTTGGCGGTTCACGGCTCGAGTGAGAATGCGGCAATATTTTTAAATCAAGCCGTTTGATCTCAAACAAGTTTTAAACTCGAGCCAGAATTCTTGGTTTGAGATTCCAAGGTACAACTGAACATTTAAATTCGGTGAGAATGTAAATAGCCATACTGAATGGTAAATACAAAAATCATCCTATTTGAATGAGAGTTTTCTCTCATGGTTCTTAGACCAAAAAAAGTTCTGCTGTTTTGACCAGAGGAAAACCAAAACCTTAGGTATCCTGTAAACGATTACGCAGTGTCTTGCTTTCATTTTTTATTTCACACTGCATTTGTCACTCGAGCCATGCATTCATGACGAATTTAAACCAAACGCAATAATCCAAAAGTTACCTGCCGTCCAGCAAAACTGGAAGGTTGGAGGTTCAATGCGAAAATTAATATCACTTCTTGTGCTCAGCGCCAGCCTCGCCTTGGCAGCACCAAGCAACGTCGTCGTGCAATCTGGTGATACCCTGGGCAGTATTGCGGCACGAAATGGGGTTAGCGTTCAAGCGCTCCTAAAAGCCAACAATTTAAGCGCCACCAGCACCCTCAAAATCGGTCAGGTTCTTAAAATTCCAGGCGGCTCGAGTAACCAAAAAACGGGCAGCATCACCGTGCAGTCAGGCGATACGCTGGGATCAATTGCCAATCGTTACGGCATCAGCGTCAATACCTTAAAGTCAATCAATGGTCTGAGCAGCGATAATGTTTCGGTGGGTCAAGTGTTGCGGCTCTCGGGCACTGGCGTTAAATCAAGCAACAGTTCGACCAGCAAACAAAAAGCAAAATCTGGCACGGTGGTCGTACAATCTGGCGACACGCTCGGCGAGATTGCCCAAGCCAACAACACCACCGTTGTCGCCTTAAAATCACTGAACAACCTCTCGAGCAATGACCTCAAATTGGGGCAAGTTCTGAAAGTTTCAGGCTCGAGTCAGAGCACGACTGCAACAACAGCCAGCGATAAAACCGCTAAAACCTCGAGCAACACCTCAATAACCACGGTGACGGTCAAGGCGGGTGATAGCTTAAGCAAAATTGCGCAAAACAACGGTATAACCATTGCCGCACTTCGAAGCCTCAACAAGCTCTCGAGCGACGATCTCAAACTTGGACAAGTTCTGAAAATTCCTGGTTTCAAACCTTCAAACTCGAGCGCCAAAACCGCTGTTGCCAAAACGCGAAATGCTCCCGCCACCATAAAGGTTCAAAAAGGCGATAATTTAAGCAAAATTGCCAAACAATACGGTTTGAGTATTGACGCTTTGCGTAAACTCAACGATCTCAAATCCGATGATCTGGCACTGGGACAAACGCTAAAACTGAAAGCGCCAGCCGTTGCCAAAACCAATAAACCACTAAAACCTACCTCAAGCAGCACAGCAAAATCAGGAAATACAAACGCGAAAAGCAATCAAACCAAACCCGCCACTTTGAGCAAATCGAGTGCCACGAGCAAAGCAAGCTCGAGTACGACAGTCAGTAAAACACCCCCAAATACCACCAAGCCCACCACAACCAATAAACCGGTTGTAATCACCGCCAAAAAACCAGAAATTGCCAAGACCGTCCCAAATAAACCCGCCACGAGTCAAAAACCAAATCCAGTCAAATCATCAATCTATCCACTAAAACCAACGATTGTTGCAAAAGAAGCCCCAAAATCAGCACCTGTTGCCCTCAAACCAACTTCGATTAAACCCGTGCCAGTAGTTCAAAAACCCTCAGTAACTGCAATCGTTCCAAAACCTCAAACCACAAGCGCTCCAAAGCCTCAAACCACAAGCGCTCCAAAACCTCAAACTTCGGGCAATAGACCAACCCAGCCAACAGTCGATACGCAAGCAAACAAACCTGTCATGAATGAAGCAACTGTTCAAGACCCTATCGGTCAAAATAACACTGCAACCAACCCACAACCGATGACCGCAAGCGATGCCAGCAATCCCTCGAGTGTTTCAGGTCTGGCGGCGGTCAGTTCAATCAACGCCCAGAATGAAATTCCACTTCAGAGCTTGCCGCCGACCTCCGTAACCGATCAAAGCCAATCGGGTGTCGGTTCAGATGCCGATTACATCATCATCGAACCACAAAACTCGCTCGAGGTCGTCGGTCAACGCACAGGTTCGGTTGCCTCGGTCACGCCCGCAAAACCACCAACCAACACCACCCCTCAACAAATTGCCAAGTACAACCGCGAACGGCTGCTGTGGCCATTGCAAGGTGTGTTAACCAGCTATTACGGCTACCGCAGCCTTCGAATCGGACGATCACGTTTTCATACTGGTCTTGACATTGCCGCGCCTCAAGGAACACCGGTTTATGCAGCCCTGTCAGGACGGGTTGAACAAGCTGGTTGGAGTCGGGTTGGCTACGGAAAACTGGTGATTGTGCGCGGTTGGAATGGAAGACGATATTACTATGCTCACAACTCGAGGCTGCTGGTCAAAGAAGGACAATGGGTCAACCAGGGCACCATGATTTCACGCGTTGGAGCCACAGGTTATGCCACCGGACCCCACCTGCATTTCGAGGTTCGAGTTGGAAGTGGGACTCGCAATCCAATCGCTTACTTGCCACGCAGTCAAGTCCAATTTGCCAGATACGCACCCAAACGCTAAGCAAATCATCAAATTAAAACGCTCGAGACAGTTGCTCGAGCGTTTTTTTGTTTCGGGTAGAATGCCGTCGTGAAAACC
>JANMUC010000709.1:0-10655 GCA_031391225.1 Deinococcales bacterium | reverse complement strand
CATTTCTGAGCGACACGGCGCACACCAGGTTGCCCAGACATTGATGAGCATGGGGCGTTTGAGGTCTGAGAATTTGACATTTTCGAGGCTGCCATTTGAGTTGCGACGCTGGAAAACGGAATTTTCTGGGATTGGGTTTGTTGTGTTGAAAGTGGGTTTGAAAAGAAGCGGCGTGAATGAAATCAGTCCAGCCAGCAACCCTCGAAAAACCAATTGAATCATGGATTCATTAGCCCTCCAAAAACCGACAACCAATGCACCAGCCACGCCCCAATACCAGGAGAGCGAACCTTTGCGCGGATCAAGAATCTCGAGCGAGATAAAAGCCAGATGCTCGAGCGCATAGCCGAGACGACCAGCCACGACATACGCCAGCACGACCAACAGCACAATTTGTTTGAGTTTTGTCACTCGAGTTGTCTCGACCAACAGCATGAATGCAAACACGCCAAGCACAAACGACAACCTAGACCACTCGAGCACCAAAGCGCCAATTTTTAGACCGTCCGGCATCAATTCCATTTGGTTTAGGCTACGACAAAAAAAGAATCGAGTTCAAACCAACGGCAGCAGGATTGTAAAAACCGCACCGCCATCAGAATGATTCCCAGCCTCGAGTTTGCCGTGGTGCGCCTCAACAATCGCGCGGGCAATAGAAAGCCCCAGACCGCTCGAGCCGTCAGTGCCACGTGTGCGGCTGGCATCACCTCGGTAGAATCGCTCGAAGGCACGCTCGAGGTTTTCATTGCTTAGACCCTGCCCAAAATCCCGAACGGAAATGCTGACAAATTCTGGCTCAAGGTTGGCGCAAATCGTAATTTGTTTTGTGCCAGAGTGCTTCAGGGCATTCTCGAGCAGGTTGTTCAAAACTCTGGTGAGTTGGGTTTCGTCAAACTTGGCTTGCAAATCTGCCGGAATCACCTCGAGTTTTAAATTGATCCCTGCCGACGTGGCTCGAGGACCAAAACTCTCGAGCACCGCACCTAGAAAGGGCTGTACGGCGTTTTCTTTCAGCTCGAGTTTCATGCCGCCACTCTCGGCGAGGCTGAGCGTGCGCAGATCGTCAACCAGCCTAGAGAGCAACAATACTTCGGAGTGCAAGCGATCAAGTCCAGCCTCGTCGGGCGTGCGGATGCCGTCCTGCATCGCCTCGAGTTCGGAACGCATGACGGCAAGTGGCGTGCGAAGGTCGTGTGCAATGTCAGCAACCATGTTGCGTCGCCACGATTCTTGACGCTCCAAGCTGGCAATCAAGCTGTTGAAAGCTTCACTTACTGTTCGCAGTTCGTCGTTGCTGTTGGGCGGCTTGACCCGCACGCCGCGCTCTCCTGCGGCAATACGGTTGGCGGCATCCTCGAGAGCGTTCAGCGGTTTGGTCAGCAATCTGGCAATGATTGCGGCGGCGGCACTAGCGAACAAAAACGACAAAAACGCTGACAGCAACGAGATTGAAGTGACACGACCAAAGGCGTGACGTGCCGCCGCAAAACGTGGGTCGTCAAAGCCTTGCAAAGCTTGGGCGTTAAAGCTCGAGCCTGCAAAAACCTGCGGACCTTGTTCGATGAAAAACCGTACCGAAGCTTGTAAGGTTAACCAAGTCGTCAACGACACGGCAACCAGCGCCACAACGGCAAAAAAGACGGTCAAGCGCCGCCTCAACCCCCAGTGACGAACATGCCATTTTTGATCTCGAGCGGCGGCTCGGGCAAACTTTCGAGCGCCAGACCAATCGCCTTGTTTCCAGTGTTCCATCGCAGATTGCCAATTTGGGTCACTGCGAATTTGCTTCCAACGTCTTTTATGCCACCGTCGGCTGGCAAAAAACCAGAACGCTAGAATGCCAAGAATCCACCACATCAGATCCTCAACCGGTAACCCATACCGCGCACCGTCTCGAGCATTTCGCCGCACGCGCCAAGTTTCCGGCGCACGTTTTTGACATGGGCATCGACGGTGCGCTCATCGGCATAACGTTCACTGTCGCCTGTTGCCGCCAACAGTTCAGCGCGTTGCCTCACGTGTCCCGGGGTTTTTGCCAGCACCGCTAGCAATTTCACTTCGCTGGTGGTCAGACCGACCACCTCACCTGCACACCGTACGACAAAGCTCGAGAGGTCAACCTCGAGCGTTCCGACGCGGTAAATTTCATTGGGCATGACTGCGCCACTGGCTCGGCGCAAAACCGCTTTGACCCTTGCCACGACCTCGCGTGGGCTATAGGGTTTGACCACATAATCGTCTGCGCCCAAACCCAAACCCAGCAGCTTGTCGAGTTCTTCGTCCCTGGCGGTAAGCATAATGATCGGCGTGCTCGACTCAGCACGAACCTTGCGAGCCACTTCAAAACCGTCCAGAATCGGCAGCATCAAATCGAGCAAAATCAAATCTGGTTTTGCCGCCCGCCACAATTCGAGCGCTCGAGCACCGTCTTTGGCTCGTTCAACACGGTAGCTTTCGCGGCGCAAGTATTCCTCGAGAATATCCCCAAGTCGGGTTTCATCTTCGACAATCAAGATCGTGGCTGACATGTTTTGCATCCTAACCTCAAAGCGAGCTTCGCATCCTAACCTCAAATAAAGATAAATGTAGGGGCTAGGCATGCTTAGCCCCTACACAGGTCAACTCAATTCTCTAAAGCGCGGCGGATCATTTCAAACTCTTCGCTCGAGATTTCACCTTTTGCCAATCGCATTCTGGCGACATTCAGCGCCGAATCATTGTTCGCCCAGTTGCCAAAACGCTGTTTCCAATCGTGCTCATCATTTTCTGCTGTGGCTTTCCGAGTCTCGAGGCTCTTTTTGATTGTCTCAAATTGCTCGGGTGTGATTTCACTGCGTGCCAGTCGTTCGCGGGCGGTCGTCATGGCTTGGTCTTGACCCATACCGTGACCAAACTCTGTCAACATTTTTCTGCCCCAACCGCGACCATTTCCCCAAGCTCTTGAATGCTTCATGCCACGGGCGAAGAACCGAATCACCCAAATGAAGGCGAATAACCAAAACAGTGACCAAATAAAATGAAAGAATCCAAACATTCCAAAACCGTCGTGCATATCAATTGCCTCCTTGTGTGCTCGAGTTTCCCTCGGGCTTGTGTTCATAAGGTAGCCCCAGGGTGATGAAGGTTGGATGGTTAAGATGTGAACGCCGTATGAATTGATTAATGAGAGAAGTTTAATGATTTGATTAAATCTAATCATGCAGTTTAAAACGTAGACTGCTCTGAAATCCAAACTTATTAGGAGGATATTTATGAAACCAGTGCAAGTTCTTGGCATGTTGGTGGCTCTTGGCGTAATTGCAGCACCCATCAGTTCAGCTCGTCCAGCTTACCGACTTCAAGCCATCGCACAACTGGGTTTAAAACCCGACGCAAATGGCAAAGCCACAATTACTTGCCAATTTTGTCATCAAGGTCAACGTGGCGGCAAACCCTGGAACGACTTTGGCGACAACGTTGTTGCAAATTTCTTTGGTGCCGCCAACAAAAACATTGCCCAAGCGCTTTACCTGACAATGAAAGACCGCAAAGATTCTGATGAAGATGGTTACGATGATGTGCTCGAGGTATTGGGCGGTTCCAGACCAGGGGATGCTAAATCAATGCCCAGAACTCCAAAGGACACCTTGGAAGCCCAACTTAAAATCATGGGCGGCGTGGATTATTTCAAGCCAAAACCATAGTTTAATCACAACGCTTTACAAAACCTCTCGAGCATCTACTCGAGAGGTTGTTTTTGTGGCATCTGTCCCGATGGTTTTGAACGTATACCCAAGTGATGAACGGTTTGTACCCCTTACGCCAAGAACAGCTCAGAACCCAGGTTCTGAGAGGCTCGAGGTCGTGGTATCGTGCACCATGCACCATGGTTGAACCTGAGATCACCGACGAACAATTGCTTCGCCTGATTGCGAGCGGCTCTGAAGTTGCACTGAGTATTCTTTACAAACGCTTTAAAGACCGCGTCTATTCACTGTCTTGGCGCATTTTGTTCGACCAAAACGGCGTTGAAGAAAATGTTCAGGATGTCTTTGTCAAAATCTGGCAACGCGCCGGCGATTTTTCGGCTCCTAAAGGTTCGGTCAGTTCTTGGGTGATCGCCATTGCGCACCACACCGCGATCGATGCGCTTCGTCACCGCGAGCACCGCGCCACCGTCAACCTCGAGGACGGCGAACTCGAAACCAAAGCCATCACCGAAGACCGCTCGAGCATGATGCTCGAACGCGCCGACATCGAACGGGCGCTCAATAAGCTCGAGGTTTTAGACCGCAAGTTGATCGAAGCCAGTTACTTTGAGGGTTTAACCCAAACCCAGATTGCGATGCGCGAGCGCATTCCGCTCGGCACAGTCAAAACCAGAATGCGCAGTATCTTTGCGCAGTTGCGTCAGTTTTTAAGGGACGACCATGCTTGACCTCGAGACCAAGGATTTGATCGCACTTTATGCACTCGGTGCTTTAGAGCTTGCAGAGCGTGAACGTGTCGAAAAATTGCTCGAGCAGAACCAAGACGCGCTGGCAGAACTGAACACCAACCTCGAGCTGACCCAAATGCTGGCATCTCAAGTGCCTTTTAGAGCTGCGCCCGATAACCTCGAGTTGAAAGTGCTGGCAAAAATCCGTCAACTTCAAACGCCACCAAAACCCAAAGCCCCGAACTCAGCCATTCGCCCGGCAACTCGAGTGGTCATTCCTTGGTTTGCCCGCGCCAGTTTGGGTTTTGCCCTGGCGGCAAGTTTGGCGGCGCTTTGGTTTGGGCTGCAAAACCAAAAACTGGCGCTCGATTTAAAAGCCTTACAAGATCAAAAAACCACGCTCTCGAGCATCGTCGCCGACAACCGCGCTCGGGTCGTCGCACTTTTAACACCTGACGGTAAGATTGTCGGGCAAGCCATTATCACCCATGATGGACGGGTTTTGATGGCGCACAACATGGGCAAATTACCGCCAGGCAAAACTTGGCAAGCCTGGTTCTTGCCTAAGCGTTCAACTGTCCCCACATCGATTGGCGTTTTTCGTGGTCCGAGCGTGGCTGCCAGCATCCCAAATGAAGTGACGGCGGTAGGCATCAGCGAAGAACCCGACGGCGGCAGCGAAAAACCGACCACCCCGAGGGCGGTTGCCAGAATGTAAAAAATTCTCGAGACTGAATTTTCAGTCTCGAGAATTAAGCTAAAACTTTAGTTTGCTTTGCTGTCCCAAGCACCCTCGAGCATGGTGCGAATCTCTTTTTGGTCGGCTTGCAAAACTTCGGAGATTTCGTCGCCAAGAAGCTTGATGCTGCGGGCGTAAGCTTGACGGTCAAGGTCAGGCAGACCCCGCTCGTCATCCCAACGGCGCAATTCGGCTGCCAGGTTGGCAATGCGGTACGGATCGCCGGACGCCAAAATTTCGGTCACTTTGCGGTGACGGGCAGCCCATTGACGCGGCAATGAAACCTTGCCCGATTTTAGACGACCCATGATTTCTGGCAATTCGGATTCGGAGAGGGCTGGGCGCAAACCAACGCTTTGCGGGGCGTTGACCGGCACAAAAGCCTTGCTGGTACCGTTTGGAAATTCGACCTGATAATAATCGTGGTCGTCGCCAGCCACTTTTTTGGTATGAATACCGTGGACTACACCGACACCGTAAGGTGGGAGAACAACGCGATCACCTGGGTTGTACTGTTCTTTCTTCACGCTAAAGCTCCCTTCCGACATTCAGGTTGTGACTGAATGTTGAAAAAACACTGAAAGACGACACTGGTCATCAATGCCGCACTGCTAAAAAAAACGATTTGTCTTATGCCTAGCGCCTTGCGTCCCGATTGGTTGAGGGTTACGCGCAGGCTCTTGGTCACAAGGGGGTACTGTAGCAGAAAAAGTCAGGGATTTCTAGGCTCACATCACGATTGGTTAATCAGATGGTAGATCAATGTTTGAACTAGCATCTAAAGTCTAACAAAAGCATGTATAATTATTCACAGCATCAACAACTCGATATGAATGAATTTGACTCCAGTCCAAAATCTATTCTCAGAGGGCGTTTTGCGCCCTCACCAACTGGCGAAATGCACCTGGGCAACGCCCGCACGGCATTGCTCGCCTGGTTGCAAATCCGCGAATTGGGCGGTCATTTCGTTTTGAGGCTCGAGGATTTGGATTTTGGACGCGTCAGACCTGGTGCGGATGACCTGATCTTGCAAGATTTGGCGTGGCTGGGCTTAGATTGGGACGAAGGCTGGGACATCGGTGGGAAGTTTGGATCGTACCGCCAAACCGAGCGCTTAGAGCACTACGCGGCGGCGGCGGCAAAACTCGAGACGTATCCGTGCACCTGCACCCGAACCGAAGTGCTCTTGAGTGCATCTGCACGCCACAAAGAACACGAAGTCCGTTACCCTGGCACCTGCTCGAGTGGCGTGACGCACCCAGAGCGCCCAAGCGCTTTGCGCCTTCGCGTGCCAGAGAAAACAATCACGTTTTGGGATCTGATCAAAGGCAAGGTCACTCAAAATGTCCAAGCCAGCGTGGGTGACATGGTCATTCAACGCAACGACGGCGTTTGGGCGTATCAACTCGTCTGCGCCGTTGATGACCTCGAGATGGAAATCAGCCACGTGCTGCGCGGCGATGATTTGCTTTCGAGTTCCTGCCGCCAAATTTTGATTATTGACGCGTTGGGCGGCGTGGCAAGCATCTATGCGCATGTTCCGCTGATGACCGATTACCGAGGTGAACGGCTCGCCAAACGCGGTGGTGCGCCAAGCCTCAAAGCCTTGCGGAACGGTGGCGCGAATCCAAGCGAAATCGTGCGTGACCTTGGGGCAAGTATTGGTTGGAACATCACAAAACCCTGTCAGCCAAAAGATTTAATTGGTTTGTTCAATGGCTGGCTCGAGGAGCAGCCAAATCATTTGGCTTGAAGCTTGCATTTCACGTCCTCGGTCAAGTTTGTCGCGTCTGGATCGGCATAAATCACCAGTCCGCTCGAGGCTGCAATTTCGCTGTTCAAGACCACCGCAAACCCTTGGTCTTTGGCGCTCTGGGCAATCGCCGGGCAATTCATCGCCTGCCATCGTCCAGGTCGCTACAGATTAGACTTCGTCCTCTTCCAAAGCCGGCAGACTGACCGTAAATTTTGCACCCTGACCAGGTTTGCTCGAGACAGCAATTTTACCGTTGTGAGCGTGAACAATCTGGGCAACGATCGCTAAGCCGAGTCCAGCCCCGCCGCCAGGACCCTTGTAAAACTTCTCCCAGATCCGCGGCAGTACCTCACTGGGAATACCCGGACCATCATCAATCACGCTTAACTCGAGGTTTTTTTGCTGGCGTTCAACTCGAATGATCACGCCCTCAGAGTGTCCTGCGGCTCGAGCGGCGTTTGATACTAGGTTGCGGGTCACTTGGGTCAAACGGTCAGGGTCACCGACCACCTCTAGAATTTCATTGGACAGCTCGAGTTTGACCCCAGGAAATTCGCTGGCAACATTGCGTGCCACGTCTTTGAGGTTCACCACATGCGGTAAAATTTCACGTACCACCTCGCCGCGCGAGAGTTGCAACAAATCGGCAACCAAGCGTGTCATGCCACCCGAAACGCGAAGCGCATCCTCGAGCACTTTTTTTTGCTCGCCGCTCGAGTCCTTCAGCGCTTTACGAATATAACCTTCCAGTCCTGTTAACGGCGTGCGCAGTTCGTGGGCGGCTTCGGCAAGGAAGGTTCGTTGCGCGTCAAAAGCCAATTTTAGGCGTTCGACAAAACGATTGATGGTCAGGGTCAACGCCCCAAGTTCGTCGTGCGCACCGCGATACTCGAGCGGACGTAAATTGGTTTCGTTTAAGGTTGTGGCTTCTCGAGCCACGCTGACCAGTGGACGCAAACCAATTTGCGCCAAGACGTAACCACCGATCAGCGCCAAAACCACCAGAACCAAAGTCACCAAGAACACCACCGTTTGAATTCTGGCTGCCAGGTCTTTAATGTACTTGGCATCTGCCGCAACCGCAAAAACACGTTTTACCGATTTGCTGACAATTTTCACATCGATTGGGGCGAGCAAGACCCTTAAGGGTTGGGTTTCACGATCCAAAATTAGATATTGAGGTTCGATTAATTTCTCGAGATTAGACAGGTTGGGAATTTTTAACTCCGAACCAGAAAAGTGCTTGCCATTTAACTCGAGGAATTCAATTTTGACGCCTCCAAACGTAATGGGATTGGCAACACCCAAATCACCTTTGCTGTAAAAATCTTTAAATTTTTGCAAATCTTGCTCAAGCAAACTGTGCTGGTATTCTTCAAGGGTCGAATTGACCACCGCCAAAACCGCCGCGCCAAGCACCAAGGCAAAAAATGCCAGCAATGCCGTGGTCAGCAATGAAACACGCCATTTCAGGCTGATGTTGGTTGGTTTTGAGAATTGCTCGAGATTCATGACTGAATTTAACCATGGACAAATGAAGGGCGAATCTTAGATTCGCCCTGATTGACGCTATTTTGCTTTAACTACTGACCTTTTAAAGCGTACCCAATGCCGCGAACGGTTCGGATCACGCCGTAACCATCCACGTCGCGCAGTTTGCTGCGAATGTTTGCCATGTGAACATCAACAACATTGGAATTGGCAGGCAAATCCTCGCCCCAAACGCCGCGTTCGATCTCTTCGCGGGTGTAGACCCGCCCTGGTTGCCGCGCCAAAAATGCAAGAAGTTCAAATTCTTTGGGCGAGAATCGCACCTCTTTTTCGGCGTAACGCACCAGTCGTTTTTCGGTGTTGATCTCGAGTTGCCCGAGCACCACACTCTCGCCGCCACGGTTACGACGCAGTTGCACCCGCACCCGAGCCAATAACTCGGCGGGTTCGAAAGGTTTGGTCAGGTAATCGTCCGCGCCACCCTCGAGCAAACTGACTTTGCGATCCAGCGCGTCCATTGCCGTCAAAATGATGATTGGAATGTCGGAAGTCTTCCGAATCCGACGCGCGATTTCCGCACCGTCAAGATCGGGCAAACCCAAATCCAAGATCACCAATTCGGGCGTGTGCTCCCGAGCCATGGTTAAACCCGTCACACCGTCGCTGGCGTGAGACACCCTAAACCCAGCCTCCTCGAGTTCAAAGCGTACCGCCTCTGCTACGTCTGCATCGTCTTCAACAATTAAAACATGTGGCGCATCAGCCATGAATGCCTCCCAAGCATTGTGGTTCTGGCAGCTTTTTTTGCTACTAAAAGCATTGTACCGCACTGAACACCCGAAAACCCAATTCGGGGCAATCGGCTCACAGAAGACCACCATTTTTAAAAATCTCCCGAAAGTTTTTTAGAATTTTTCCCTGAAAAATTTCCGACCAACGGGAGTAGGGACAACGTATCTGGTGCCGAACGCGACCATGCCTGTCAGGTGCATTTTATGGTCAAGAATGACGAAATTGGAGCGACCCAGCCCGCAAGGTGCATGAATTGGGTCAAGAAGCGAAGCGCCACAAGCCCGCAGGTGCTGCTGTTTGTGGCAAGAAGCGTAAATTTTAAATGCAGGCGGCAGATCCGTAACTGGTTTTACTTTTTCCACTCGAGCTTGACGCCATACGCTTCTTTTAAGGTTTGGCTAAACGACACTTTGGCATTGGTACTGACATTGTTACTGGATAACTCGAGGTTGATGTCCGTACCGTCTTTGCTGACCGTGCCAGGAAAACTTTTAAGGTCGGAAGTATTTTTCATAGGCACGCTGATCCAAACTGCAACCTTATCGAGTGGATTCAGTTTGTCATTCAAAGCACTCAGGGTCAGGACACGCCATTTGACCGCACCTTTTGCCAGCTTTGATTGGGCATCGCCACTGACAATAACGACTTCGGTGCCGTCAGGCATGCTGCTCACTCCAGGCAATGGCGGAAGCGCCGATGCCAGAGCAGTCGAAATGATGAATAGGAGAGCCAACAACCTCATAGGAAAAGTGTATCTGGAGTCTTTGAGCGCCACAGTAGGAGAATTCTAAACATTAGTTTAGAGAACAAAAAGAGCTTATGACCAAAGTCCAAACCGCAACCTTGAGGCATTTTAACTAGAATGCTAAAAAAATCGTGTCGGACACTCGAGAATCGCCCACCAGAAATAAATTCATGTCAGTGAAGCTCAAGGATTGATGAAGAGTTTCACAAACACTAAAACATTTATGTGCTCTCGGGCAATCAGAAATCCCAATTGGAACTGCGCTCTCGAGCACGATCAGCCCGCCTCGAGTCGCCCATCAGATCAAACAATCTTGCCAATTCGTTCCAAACCGAATCGCTGTACGGTTCGTGTTGGGCTGCAAGGTGGGCATACCATGCCGCCTGCTGCATGTTGTTCTGGCTTTCAAAAACCTTGCTGGCTTCGGTCAACAAACCCAAATGCGTGGCGTGTAAGGTGTCGCGTTGGTCCTCGCACCAGGAAGATTCAAAACCTGCCATATAACTGCCACGGTACAAGCCAGCAGCTTTGTCAAACAAGGACATGTCCCTGGTGGCTTGCGCCCCCTTGGAGGCGGCAAGGTACTCTTGTACGTCGTAAACAATTGCCAAATCGGGCGCGATGTAATAGCGCCGATTGGTGGATTGCACAATGTCCATTTCTAAGGTTTTACGTAAGCGGTGCAAGGTCGTGTGAAAAACGCTGGCGGCTTTGG
>JANMUC010000685.1:0-1140 GCA_031391225.1 Deinococcales bacterium | reverse complement strand
GCCGAACGCGCCCGTCTTGCAGCTCTCGTACAAACTCAAATCCAACGCCAACCAGTACGCCCGTTACATTCGCGGTCCGTGGCTCAAGGTCGGACAGGACGGCTTTGGTTCAGCAAAAACCGACGCGATCTTTCCAGGCGTCGAATGGCTCGAGGGGCGCGAATGGTCGAGCGGCACGGACTGGTTCAAAGACCCCTGGGCGCAGCGTTTTGTGCCGCATCCGAACAAGGTTAGTATTCCAGTGATGGCGCTCAGTCACGGTGGTGTCGGCATCGGTCTTGCCTGGAATCCGCGCCAGCACGCCACCGGCTGGTTCAACACCCCCAGACATCACCCGCAAGCCGTGTTTGCCTCGCCCAACTTCATTGACCGCCGCGAGAACCATTTGCTCGGCTTGATGCTGCCAGCGGTGCAGCTCGAGGCGCTCGAGAATCAGGTCTATGCCGAGCCACCGCTCGAGCTTCACAAGGAGCAGTGGATTGAATTTGAGGCTGAAGTGTTTCTGGTCGAGGGCGACAGCCTGGCGGTGGTGACCGATTGGGTCAAGCGTCATGGGCTGCCCAAAGTGAGCGCCCGTTGGAGCTTGCCCGAAGCCCTCGAGCGCATTGCGAGTGCCTACAATACTCACCTTTGGCACGAGGGAAAGGGTTTTGGCACGACCCAAACGCCCAGCGACATCCGCTCGAGCGCACCACGGTTTCTCGAGGGTTACATCGCCCGCAATCCAGATTCCGAGCTGGCTCGAGGCTTGAAAACAAAACTTGAGTGGTGTCGGCGTCAAGCGCCCCAAACACCAGATCAAGCTGCGTTGCTCGAGCGCGGCTTGAAGCTGATCTCGTATCAGCGCGAGGATGGCTCGTTCCCGTTCGATCCCGACGGAAGGCATTACGCCAAGGACGATTTTGTTGTAGCACGCGAATTCCTCGAGCCGATGGGTCTGGCGCAGGACACCGCGCTCGACATGAGCGTGCTGCCCGCGCTCGAGCTGCTCGAACTTTTTGAATCCACCCAGGATTCACGTTTCAAGGACGCGGCACAGAGGACGCTCGAGTGTTGTTTGCCCTTGACCCGACCCGAGGGCGGCGACTTCTGGGAGACACCCCTGCACGCCCCGAACCTGCTGGCGGCTGGACACGCGGC
>JANMUC010000663.1:0-2738 GCA_031391225.1 Deinococcales bacterium | reverse complement strand
GTCGCCGTTGCTGAAGCCTTGAACATCAACCGTATTCTGACAATCGATCGACGTCATTTTTCGTTGTTTAAACCTAAAAACTTGAAGTACCTCGAACTACTGCCCTGAGTTCATTGATACGCCTTACTCGAGCTTCATTGTCAATCTTGAGGTCAAAACTCGAGCCTCAAGATTTCAATTTCCAGGGGTTCAATACCTTTACCCCAAGCGCTTTTACATCTTGCGTGTTTCGCGTGACCAGAATCAAGCCGTGCCGAATCGCGGTGGCAGCAATCAACGAATCCATCAAAGGTGCGGTTTGCCCCCGATTGATGGCGGTTGCGGTCACATCTGCCCAAACTTGCATCACGGCGCTGTCCAGGGGCAGCACACGCCCTCCAAACCGCCTCTCGAGTCTTTCAAGCCAGTTTTCGAGGCTGGCGCGTTGTTCGGGTGTTTTGGCGCGTTTTGCACCTTGCAGCAATTCGCCAAAGCTAATCACGCTGATGTGTTGAACGCTGACAGGGTGGCTTTCGAGCCAGTGTTGCACGTTGGCGTCTGGAATTTTCTTTCGGGATTCACTGACAACGTTCGTGTCAAGCAAGTACGTCACTCGAGTTCCTCGAATGTCACCCGAGGTTTGAACGGCGTGGTGTCTCGAGCGAAGAGCGCGTCTGCTTCTTGGTTGTCCAGAAGGTTTTCATCGTCGCGTAAGGCTTGCCATGTGCTGATGTTCGGTTGAGCCTCCAAGCGTTGATAAGATTCAATGCTGAGAATCACGGCGGTGTCTTTGCCGTGTTTGGTGATGATGATGTTTTCCCCAAGATTGGCGCGTTCGAGCATTTCGGAGAGTTTGGCTTTGGCTTCTTGAACCTGAATTCGCATTTTATTCACCTCGAGATTCTGACTATTCTGACCAGATTTTAGCACAGATTGGCAATCTCGAGAATCCCAGAATTTGCGCTAAACTTAAACCCAAAGACTCGAGCGTCTAAATTAATTTCGAGAACTTCAGAATTATTTCAAGAATTTGGAGGATTCTATGTTGCTGACCGCAGTGTTAACACCCGCAGAAGAAGGCGGTTTTGTCGCTTTCAACCCAGAAACAGGCACGACCACCCAAGGCGAAACGGTGCAAGAAGCCGTTGAGAACCTTAAAGAAGCCACAACATTGTATCTCGAGGAATTTCCTATGACGATCACAGCACATCCACTTGTGACAACGTTCGATGTCACTCATGCCTAAATTCCCTGGTTTGTCTGGACTAGATATTGTTCGGGCTTTGGAACGCCTTGGTTTTGAATTGATACGACAGTCAGGCAGTCACATCATCATGCGGCGCGGCATTTCGGGTTGTGTTGTACCAAATCATAAGGAAGTCAAGATCGGGACGGTCAGTGGCATTTTGCGCCAAGCTGGTGTTTCAGCCGAGGATTTTGCCGAGTCCTTGCGTGGGTGATTCTTTATCTCGAGAATTAGCTTCAAGAAGAGCAAGTACAAAACCGTGAGGCTCGAGCAAGATTACAGCATTAAAAACCCAAGGCGTTGCAGAATTATTGAAAGCAAGTGTGCCGTTCTGAGAGGAGCAAACGATGGATTACGTTCGGTTGGGTTCAACAGGAATGCAAGTTTCGCGCATCTGCCTGGGCTGCATGGGTTTCGGAGATGCCGAACGTTGGGTTCACAAGTGGGTGCTGAACGAAGAGAACAGCCGACCCGTGATCAAAAAAGCCCTCGAGCTGGGCATTAATTTTTTCGATACTGCCAACATCTATTCGATTGGCGTGAGTGAAGAAATCCTTGGACGCGCCCTGAAAGACTTTGCCAAGCGCGACGAGGTGATTATTGCCACCAAATTGCACGGCAAAATGCGCGAAGGACCCAATGGTGGCGGGCTGTCACGCAAGGCAATTTTAAGCGAAATTGACAACAGCTTAAAGCGGCTCGAGACTGATTACGTGGACTTGTATCAGATTCATCGCTGGGATTACGAAACACCCATTGAAGAAACGATGGAAGCTTTGCATGATGTGGTGAAAGCTGGCAAGGTCAGGTACATTGGCGCTTCTGCGATGTTCGCTTGGCAATTTCAAAAAGCCTTCCATGTTGCCGAGAAACACGGCTGGACACGGTTTGTATCTATGCAGAATCATTTGAACCTGATTTACCGTGAAGAGGAACGCGAAATGCTGCCCTTGTGCCGTGAGGAAAAAATCGGTGTGATTCCGTACAGCCCGCTCGCAGCGGGCAGGTTGACTCGAGATGCTTCGGCAGAAAGCACAATCCGTTCTGAAACCGATCAAATTCAGAAAATGAAATACGATGCCAGCGCCCAAACCGATCAGCAGGTGATCTCGAGGGTCGCAGAAATTGCCGAAAAGCACAACGTTCCTCGAGCACACATTGCACTGGCTTGGTTGTTGCAAAAACAATCCGTCACAGCGCCGATAGTTGGGGCAACCAAGATCACGCACCTCGAAGATGCCGTTGCTGCGCTGTCTGTTGCATTGACCCAAGAAGAGGTGGCGTATCTCGAAGAGCCTTACACGCCACACCGCGTTGTTGGACCTCAGTAAATGAAAATGACCAACAACACGCTGGGGGTCAGTTTCGTTATTCTGGCGTTGCTGATTTTCTCACTGCAAGACATTGCCGTGAAATCCATGGGTGGTCATTATCCTGTTTTAGAAATCGTTATTTTTCGCACCCTTATTTCTATCCCTTTCACTTTGCTGTTTTTTTACTCCGAAGGAAAACG
>JANMUC010000641.1:0-17855 GCA_031391225.1 Deinococcales bacterium | reverse complement strand
AACATGCTCTACCGAGGCTCGAGCGAGAAGTACAGCACACCTCAAGTCCTCAAACCAAGTTACTGCACCTTAAGCATGTTGTTTACCGATTGGAACCGTTCGGGAACACCAGCCCTGAGGGTTTCCAATGACCGCGAGTATTACAAAGGCGGTCAGGAACAACTCTGGAAGCTCGAGCCTGGAAAGAACCCAACGCTTTACACCGAAGCCGAGGGTTGGAAGAAATTGGTGATTTGGGGCATGGGAATTGCCAGTTACGACCTGAACGGTGACGGTTTCCCAGATTACTTTATGACCAGCATGGCGGACAGCAAACTTCAAATGCTCTCGGCTGGAAATGTTAAACCCACTTACGGCGATAGTGCCTTCAAAATGGGCGTGACCGCGCACCGACCTTATACGGGCGGCGACATTCACCCGTCAACGGGTTGGCATGCGCAATTTGAAGATGTCAACAACGACTCGTACGCCGATTTGTTCATCGCCAAGGGCAACGTCGCCAAAATGCCAGACTTTGCCGACAAAGACCCGAACAACCTGCTGTTGCAAAAACCTGATGGCAAGTTCCTCGAGTCGGGTGATGTTGCCGGAATTGCTAGTTTTAAACGTGCTCGAGGGGCGGCAGTGGTGGATTTCAATTTAGACGGACAACTCGATGTTTTGGTGGTCAACCGTTGGGACAAAGCCCAAATTTGGCGCAACACTGGCAGCGACCCGAAAAACCATTGGCTCGAGCTTAAATTGCAGCAACCGGGCGCAAACCGTGATGCTATCGGTTCATGGGTCGAAGTGCAAGTCGGCACGCGCACGATTCGCCGCGAAATCACGATTGGCGGCGGTCATGCGAGCGGTAGTCTGGGCTGGATTCATTTTGGCATTGGAACGCTCGAGAACACCAAACTGCGGGTGCAATGGAATGATGGTGTGACCAGCAATTGGATGGACGCGAACGCGAATCAGTTTATCAAACTCGAGCGGGATAAAGCGCCACAAGTTTGGAATCCTGGGAAGTGAATTTTAAGGAATGGCTGCTTTACGTCCCACAATAAGCCGTTTGCTGCTCGACGTACTGCCATAACAACTCTGAAATGGTACGCGGTCTGTGGTGACAGGCTCGAGGGTTGCTTGATACTGCCATTGATTGTCCGTACCTTGGTAAGTGTAAGGACAAAAGATCAAGATTTGCGTCGCAGGTTGTCCAACCGTGCTCGAGAGGAACAATTCAGCAAAAGCTTGAGGTGGTAGTGGTTGACTGCGATTTCCACTCTTGGTGAATGCTTGAGTCGTGCCACCTTTGACCAAACCTTGAACGGTCAACGCCGCATCGCCAGTCACTTGAAATGTACCCGTGACCGTGTACGAAGTCGTGTCCACATAGGTTGCCTCGAGTTTTAAACTGACGGTTTTGCCAGGTTCAAATTCGTCTTTGCCAGGGATTAAAGACCGCCAGTCACCACGCAGAATTCGCTCATCGGTGGTGAAGTTAATGCTTTCAGGTTTTGGTTGAGGATAAGGTCCGCCGCAAATATCCACGCAAACGGGTTGGATAAAAATCAAACCCAGCAACAGCAACAACCCGCAACTCGAGAACAAGATTGTGAGTCCGCCAAGTAGTAGCAAGTTGCGCCAGAAATTCTTCATGCTTGATAATACTTTACTGCAAGTCTTTTATTTTAAAAGCTCGAGAAAACCTTGTGAGTGAAAGTGTTTCTCGAGTTACTGGATTACAAAAACGGGTGCAGAATCTCGAGATTCTGCACCCGTTCTAAAAAGACTTTAAAGGTTGGCGTTCCAGATTTTAACGATGTCGTCAAGTGCAGCTTTGGCGGTTTTTTGTCCGAACAACGCGGCTTCGATGTTGTCTTTGAAGGCTTTGTTCAAAACCGAAGCGTTCGGTACAAAGACTGAAAGTTCTTTGGCGACCTTCATGGTTTTGGCGGCGGCGGCTCGAGATTTGTCGATCAGGCTGTCGCCAGCCGTGTTAAAGAATGGGTCACGGGCGGCTTTGATGGTGGTTGGGAAGGTTGTTCCGGCGCGTTTGGAAAAGGCGAGTTGTTGTTCGTCGTTGGTCAGCCAAAATGCCAGTTGGGCGGCGGCTTTGGGGTCGCCAACGCCTTTTGGTACGGCGTAAGCGAAGGTGCTGGCTTGAGCCACTTGGGCGGCGCTGACGGGGTGCGGTGCGACCACTGAAACCTTGTAAACGCCTTCGTTGTCTTTTTGCAGTCTTGGCACGAAGGTTGGTCCCATGATGGCAATGCCAAGCTTGCCTGCGCTGTACAACTCGTAACCGGCGGTGAAGCCTTTGCGAATGGCGTCTTCGGCAAAGTAATCTTTTTTGCGCAAATCAACGTATTGTTGCAGCATTGCCACGTGCGCGGGGCTGTTAAAGACGGCTTTTTTGCGGTCATCGGAAAACAGCGGCAAGCCTTGCTCTTGGAAGGTTTTTAAGAAATCCACGTTGGCAATGAGCGGTGAAAAACCGTAAAGACCCGTTTTGTCCTTAATGATTTTTGCCCAGGCGATAATGTCGCCCATGGTGCGCGGCAGTTGTTGACCCTCCAGCCCCGCTTTTTTCAAGATGTCAGTGTTAAACAAGACCACCCTTGGCGAGGCATAATCGGGCAATGCGTAGACCTTGCCATCGAAACTGAAGGCACTTAAAGCTTGCTTTTGGTAAATTGCCAATTGTTCTTTGGACAGCAAATTGTTAAGCGGCAACAACGCGCCTTGCTGTGCCAACTCGAGGACTTGGGTCGAGTTCATTTGAATGGCATCTGGTGGGTTGCCCGCCGCGACGCCAGCCAAAACCCTGGGTTGAATCGAGGCTTGCGGCAAATCTGTCCACTTCAGGTTTTGGGCGGGGTTGGCTTTGTTGTACTTTTCAACCAGTGGATTGAAAAAGTCAGCAAAGGATTGAAGGTTGGTCGTGACAAACTCGAGGTTCTTTTTTTCTTGCGCCCCAACGCTTGAAAGCGATAACGCTGCGATGCTGGTGCCGAGCACCAAACTAGCAATCAATATTTTTGAGAATTTCATAGACATCTCCTCTGAAGTCCTGACTTGAATTTGCTGTGAAGCGAGTACAGTTTACCGTGAAATTGGTTCTATAGGTGAGTTTAAAACTCGGGCTTTGATTGTGTAAGCCAAACCACATTCCAAGCTCTGATGCCGTCAAAGACGTGGTTCTCGGTCATCTGGGTGCTGCTTGGCAGGTCTTGCCCCTTGTACCAGCGCCATTTTCTAGTATGATACCGAGCGCATGGACGAGGTTTTACGGTTTGACACCCTCGCCACCCACGCTGGAGCAGAATTCTCAAGTCCCGCCGCGCAGCTCGAAGCGCGAATCTCGGCACTCGAGGGTGCGGGTTTAGGGTCTGCTAAAGCTTGGGGTTTGGCGTTTGCATCTGGACGCGCGGCACTTGATGCCGTGGCGCGGCTTCTTCGACCTCTTGACCGAGTAATTGCCTCCAACGAGGTGTCTGGCGCAGCATTTCGCGCCCTGGCGATGCTGCCCGAATTTGGGATTACCGTCGAATTTTGTGATCTGCTCGAGCCTGAAAGCATCAATTTTGAGGGCGCGAGCGCAGTGTTCATCGAGGCGCTTTCCAGCGCCAGTTTGGGCGTGCCTGACATCTCAAAGATCGCAAGTTTGGCGCACACGGCTGGAGCATTATTAATTGTCGAAAATTCTTTGGCAACCACTTACAGTTGTCGTCCCCTCGAGTTTGCCGCAGATGTGATCGTCTACTCGAGCGTGGCGATGCTGGTCGGCGATTCGACCCTCAGTTTGGGTTTGGTGGTCGGACGCAACGACGCGATTTTTGAACGCGTGCGCAACAACCGCGAATTGATTGGCACTCGAGCGCCAGCCCAAGTTTGCGCTCAGGCATTGCGTGGTTTGCGTGGACTGGGCGTGCGGTTTGAGCGCATGAACAAAACGGTGCTCGAGTTGCTCGAGAAAATCGGCTCAAATCCTGGTATTCGGGAATTGCTCGTGCCTGCCGCCTCGGAAGTCAGCGAAACGCAATTGCTGTCCCGCGACGGACGCGAGTTGCCCGGTGGCGTCTTCAGTTTGCGGTTTCACAGCGTCGAAGCCGCTCGAGCCGCGCTGGAAAGTCTTAAAGTTTTCGAGCGTTCTGAATTTGTTGGCGATGGACTTTCGAACGTCTGCCAGCCATCTTCCTCGAGTCACCGCGCCCTAGAGGCACACGGTTTAGAACCCGACCCGCGCATTTTGCGGTTTGCGGTTGGTTTGGAAGACCCTCGGGATTTGTGGCGCGATTTAGAGCGGATGCTCGAGGTGATTGCACCGTTCACGCCCGACCCCGAACCAGAACCCGACATCATCGAACCCGATGAACCTGAAGGACAAGCCAAAACCTTTGACCCTGCGCTCGAGTCACTGGTTAAGGGCATGAACGCCATTGATGTCAGGTTGTTTGCCAGATTGCGCGATTGGCGCAATTCGAGCGCCGAAAAACTCGAGTTGAGCGGTTTTATGATCGCCTCCAACGCGATTCTTGCCAACATTGCCAAAGCCAACCCCATCACGCTCGAGGCGCTAGGCGAAGTCAAAGGCATCGGAGTTGAGCGTTTAAAACGTTACGGCGCGACCATTCTCGAGGTCTTAGGCGACCCTGAAGCGCTCGAACGTTTGTTCCCAGAAACTTCCGAAACCCAACCCGAAGCAGAATCGAATGCCGTGGCTGAAGTCTCGAGTCAAGCCAAAGGGTTTGATCGTCGCAAGCGTCGTCGTAAGCGTCCAAAGGCTGTTTAAACATTCAAACGAGTGAGGCATCTTTTGCAGTCCTGCCCAAGTACATGCGAAAGCCGCAAACGATGCCCCTCTGGTGCAACGTAGACAAAGTCGGAGTGATCTTTGATGAGCCAGCAGTCACCTGAAACTCGAGCATTAACAGCATGAAAGTTGTTTTGTCTGGATATTACGGTTTTGCCAACACGGGCGACGAAGCCATTTTGCTGGCGATCACCCGAGAACTCAAACGGCTTGGACACACGCCAATCGTTTTGTCTCAAACGCCCAGCGACACCGCCCAAAAATACGGTGTGACCAGTAAAGCCAGAATGCAGCCGCTCAAGCTTTTAAGCGCCTTGTGGAATGCGGATGCCCTGCTTTCTGGTGGGGGAGGGCTGCTGCAAGACAAAACCAGCGCCCGAACCCTGACGTATTACCTGACCATCATCCGAATTGCCAGATTCTTGGGTAAAAAAGTCGCCATTTTCAACCAAAGCATTGGACCACTCTCGAGCGAAGGTGAGAAAAGTGTCAGCAGTGCTTTAAAAGGCATCAACGCCATCGTGCGCGAAAAAACTTCGCAAGCGTACCTCGAGCGACTTGGTATTGCGACCAAACTTGGCGGCGATCCCGCGCTTCTGCTCGAAGCCAAACCAGTCACTCGAGATGCCAATACAGTGGTGCTCGCGCCGCGCGGTGGGCAACCAGGCGCAACCGCCAAACTTGCCGAACTCGCTCGAGAATTACTGAAAAACGGCAAACGCGTGATCGCACTCTCGTTTCAACCCGGGGTGGACACGGACGAACTCGAGGCATTCAAAACCATTGCTGGCGTGCAACTCGAGGAAACCGCAGACCCAGACCGTGCGCTCGAGCTGATTGCCAGTGCTGGCGCGGTGGTTGGTGTGCGACTTCATGCTGTGATTCTGGGTGCGGCGGCAGGGACAGCGTTTTACGGCATCAGTTACGACCCGAAAGTGGCGGCGTTCTGCCAAGACGCTGGTGCATTATCGCTTGGCACGGACTTTGAAGTGCCAGTCCTCTTGAAAGCGATTCTCGAGCAACAACAACCTGATTGGAACGCGGTGAATGCCATGCGTGACCGTGCTCGAGATAGTTTTAAACTTGCGCTGATCTGATCAAATCACGCGGCGGTTTGTTTCGCTAAAAACAATTGAGCATAACAACAGTAAGCCTGCCAAGGTGGCGACCAAATGGGTGATCTCGCCTGGACGCATGACCCAACCCAAGGAACTGCCCAAGGAGCGAAACACTTGATCGAGCTGTCCAGCACTTTTTGCCTCAAAGTATTTGCCACCCGTTGAGCGTGCAATGCTGATTAGGGTTTCTGGGTCAAAACCCGCATACGGATTTGAATTGTTGGCTTCGCTTTGCGTCCCCAAGCCAATCGTGTACACCGGCACGCCGTTCTGTTTGGCAATTTCAGCCATCTCGAGCGGGTCTGGTTCACGGTTGTTGCGTCCATCGGTCATCAAGACAATGATTGCGCGTGGTGCGTTGGGGTCAAGCTTTTGCTTTGAAGGCTCGAGGCTTCGACCGGGCAATGCCCCCAACGATTCGCGGATGCCAGCACCAATCGCGGTTCCTCTGAACATGTACAACGAATCAATCGCATCAAAGACTGCTTTGCGGTCTGTGCCAGGGGCAACATTGACGGCTGCCGAACCCGCAAAGGTCACCAAACCCAATTGAAGATCGCTTGGCAATTGCTTGACAAACGCTCGAGCCGCCTCTTGCGCTGCCACGAACCTTGAAGGGGCAATGTCGGTGTTGCGCATCGAACCCGAAACATCGAGCGCCAACATGATTGTGGTGCGATTATCGAGCATTGGTAGAGGGGCAGTTGGTCGGGCAAACGCCACCATTGACGAGGCAAGAGCCAGCCCGAACAACACCACCGGAATGTCGCGTCGTTTGGCAAAACGTGGTGATTTTAAGCTCTGAAAAAATGCTAAATCGGTATGAAATGCCACGCCGCCGCCTGGTCGTTTCACATTGCGGACATACCACCAAATGAGCAACGGAATCAGCCCAAGAATCAATAGGCACAACTGCCAGATGAAACCAAACATGCTTTACCTCCGAATGAACGAATGGGCGTTTACAAGCTCGAGTGTAGCAGGAATCAAATGTGAATTTGTGCCTCGAGAATATTTTGAAATGGCATTGGTTTGAAACTATATTTCGAACTTTGATTAAAATGAAAAATACGTGACAGACGATTAATTTAACTCATTTTGAGTTTTTAATTTGTCACTTCTTGTATCATGCAACCACTTGGCAGCACCAGACGACCACTTGGCGTCCATGAGAAGAACATGCGCCTGCGATTCGGTTCAAATGGGGTGCATCACGGCTTGCTCGAGCGGGTTGTTGATGTTTCCTGCGGAGGTTTCATCATGGATAAAAAATGGATTCAAACGTTGATTACATTGGCGGCGGTGCTCACAGCTTGCAACGCTACAACCGATTCAATCATTCAGGCTCAACCCAACACCTCGAGCGGCGTCAATCATGTGATCAAAGTCAGTGGATTAAAAGCTTGGGATAACTTGGTGCAAGAAGGGACAGGCACGGCAAACACCAAGTACACGGTCAGTTTTCGCGTCAAAGGCGCTGGCGAAATCACCTTGCGAATCTTCGAGGGCAGTTGGGGAACGCCCATGCTGACCCAAACTTTTACAGTCTCGAGCGATTGGAAAGCGTTCACTGTGCCAGTACAATTTGGCAACAACCCAAAATTTACGTTTGACTTTGCCAACTCGAGTCCTGCCAGCAAGCCAGCTTTTGTTGACGATGCGAAACTGACCGATGCCCAAGGGCGCAACGTGTTGCTCAACTCGGATTTTGAAGCCGCAAAACTCGAGCCGTGGTGGGGAGACTCGAGCTTTAGTCTTGTCTCAGAAACGGTTGCGCCACCAGTGCCGACCACAGGAACGTACACTTGGAAAAATGTGGAAGTTGGCGGCGGCGGCATGGTCACGGGCATTGCGCTGCATCCCAAAGTTCAAAATCTGGTCTACGTCCGAACCGATGTCGGCGGGGTTTTTCGCTGGAATGAAACGGGCGAAAACTGGATTCCGTTGTCGGACGGTTTTGACAAGAATCAAACGGGTTATTTTGACACCGAAGCCATCACCATTGACCCGCAAGACCCGAACGTGGTGTTTATTGCGGCTGGAAACGGTAAAACGACAACAACCGAACAATCGGCAATTCTCAAATCGACAGATCAAGGCGCAACCTGGAAGGTCTTAAAAACCGATATCAACATTTTTGGTAACGGTGATTTGCGCTCAAGCGGCGAACGGCTGGCAGTTGACCCGAACAACTCGAGCGTGGTGTATTTCGGTTCACGAGAGCAGGGTTTGTGGCGGTCTTTGGATGGTGGGACGAACTGGGCACAAGTGGCTGGGTTACCAAATGGGGCAGCGCCGCAAGGGGTGGGCTGGGTGGCGTTTGATCCAACCAGTGGCTCGAGTGGCACAAGTTCCAAACGCTTGTGGGCTGGCGTTGCCAAAGAGGGCGTCTTCCAAAGCGATGATGCGGGCGCAACTTGGAAGAACATTTTCAAAACTGAGATTGCCGGCTATTACATGGGTGATGTCAGCGTGACCTCGAAAGGAACGATGTACGTCAGTTTCCTCAAACCAATCTCGCCCGAACCAACCAACATTTGGGTCGATGATGGCAACACCAAAAACGGTTTGTACAAACTCGAGAATGGCGTTTGGACCAACATCTCACCCGATCAATACTCGAATTTTGATGGTGTTAGCGCGATTACTGTGAATGGCAAAGACCGCATTTTGGTCACACCCTGGTTTGGATCGCACGAATGGCGCGGCGGTTTCTCGAGCGAAGACGGCGCGGCAAGCTGGGCGAGAATTGACTTTAATGACGGCGACGTGCTGGGCAAGGAAGGTTGGATCACCAAGGACTTTCAAGCGTTTTCGCAAGGCGCGATGCTAGACCCGTTCAACCCAGATCGGGCGTGGGCTTTGGGAGGTTTTGGTGTCTGGCGCACCGATAACGTTCGTGCTCGAGATGCAAACGGTAAATCGAGCGCCAAATGGACGACGCAGTCCAGGGGTATTGCCGAGACGGTGGACCTGACCGCCAAAAGCTTGCCCAATGGTCGTTTGATTACTGGTATCTCGGATTTGGCGGGCTTCGTTTACACCGACCTCGACGCCCTGCCAGACGACCGCTCGAGGCATCAAACCCCAATTTTTACCACCACCAGCTTTGACGCCCTCTCGAGCGACCCTGATTATTTGATTAGTGTTGGGCAAGACCAGAACACCTGGTACGACCCAAATCGGGTGTTTGCAGGATTCTCGACCAATGGCGGTTACGACTGGCAGCGTTTCCCAAGCATTCCAGAAACCGCCAGCGGCACTGCCAGGGTGGGTCGGGTGGCACTCGGTTTCAACGACAAGAACAACATCGTCTGGGCGCAGGCGGGTGCTGGCGTGTATGCCACGCTCGATGGTGGGACAACTTGGAAAAAAGGCGTGGTCGAAGGGACAACCGACAGTTTTGACCCAATGTACTACTTCAACGGACCATTCGTCAGCACGTACCTGAACGGCGAACCACTGGCAGCCGACAAGGTCAATCCAAAAACGTTTTACGTCTACGGAAACATCAACGGCTGGCAAGACATTGTGTACCGCAGTACCGACGGAGGTCTGACCTGGAAAACCTCGAATCCGTTCAACGACGGTGCTTGGGAGGGTGGTTTTCAACTCCGCACCATGCCAGGTAAGGCTGGTGAAGTCTGGATGGCTCGAGGTGACAGGGGCTTGTGGCGCTCGAGCGATGGCACGGTCAGCTTCACCAAATTTGCGGGCGTCACCAGGGCGCAGGGCATCGCGTTTGGGAAACCCGCCCCAAACCGCAGCAACCCCACTGTGTTCTTGGCGGGCGTGGTCAATGATCTAGAGGGCATCTGGCGCTCCGACGATGAGGGCGCAAACTGGTTACGCATCTCGAGCGAGAAACAAAATGTCTTGACCGGAAAGTTTTTCAACATCGAAGCCGATGTCAACGTTTACGGGCGCGTGTACATCGTGACCGGTGGACGTGGCACATTTTACGGGCAGTTGAATTGAGCCTTGTGCTCAAATTGGTCTTGTTCCAACCATGCTAAAAACAATCATGCAATTCATGCAAAGATCACGTCCCGCGCCAATGCGTTTGGCGTGGTTTTTGCTGCTCTCGAGCATCTTTTTGGGACTTTGGACGGTGGCGGTTTTTCATTACGGCAGTTTCAACTGGGCTTTTTTGAAAAGCGGTGTGTGGTTTCCGCCGCTTCAGTGGAAATACCAGATTGAACAACTGATTAACGCTTGGCGCGAGCATATTGTGATCGTGATTGGCGTGCTTTTCATGTCCTTCATGCCATTTATTTTGCGTCTCGTGCGTCGTCAAGCTCGAGTTTGGGATTTGGAAAAGTTGCTGCTGGTTTTGCTGGTGATTTACGCGCTGTTCACCTGGGATCAGTACAATTTGGACGCCGCCTGGTTTGCACAAACCAAAGGTGAACAGCTTGGGTACGAACGCGGCAATTACGGCTTTTTGTTCGTGCTGCTGGTAGGTTTGCTCGGTGGCTCGAGAATTGGTTTGGGCTTTGGGCTGCTGAATTTGGCGGTTCAAGGTTGGTTGTTTCAGATGCTTAACCAGCCAACCGAACCATTGCTGCGCAGCGTATTACAACAACTTTGGGGCGTGGTTGGCGTCTGGGCTGGGTTTGCTTGCGGTTACTGGCGTGAACACCGCAAACTCGAGTTTCAACCTCTGCATTTGTTTTTGATGGCGCTCGGACTCGAGGTGCTGGCAATTGCGTTGACGCTGCCTACCACTTGGATTGCGCCGTATCACTTTGACCGTTTCACGCATAATTTGCTGTCCACTGCACCGCTCCTGGCGATGCTTGGAACATGGTTGCACCACCAAGCCAGCAATGACCCACGCGCCCTAAAACGCAGCCAAGCCGAACTCGCGCTGTTGGAAGCCGAATTGCGGGCATTACGGGCGCAAATGAACCCACACTTCTTGATGAATTCCTTGAGTGTGATTCATCACTTGGTGCGCACCAATCCAGAACAAGCCAGGGAATTGATATTAGACCTTTCTGACGTGCTCAATCATACTTTGCGTGCTGGGGATTTTGTCAGTTTGAACCAAGAAATCGCGCAAACCAAATCGTATTTGGCACTCGAGCAAGCCAGGTACACCACGCGTTTAAATGTCGAATGGAGAATTGCCGATAAGCTCGATCTGAACATGTCCGTGCCAACCCTGACCTTGCAACCCCTGGTCGAAAATGCTGTGCGTCACGGTATTGCCCCAAAGCTCGAAGGCGGTAAGATCATCATCTCATTGCTCGAGGAGCACCAAGCGTTAATCATTCGTGTGACCGATGACGGCGTGGGCTTTAAACCACTTGAAACTCGAGATACCGAAACCCACATTGGTCTGAACAATATCTCTGAACGCTTGCGATTGCTCTACGGCGCTCAATACGGTTTGCATCTCGACTCGAGGCTCACACACGGTACGACCGCCACCTTGCGTTTGCCTTTGGGAAATCACACGACTGGAACGCAGCAACTCGAGCCGAATTTGGTTAACCCATGAACATTTTGATTGTCGAAGACGAACAACACAGCCGCGAAGAACTGCAATACCTGCTGGCGCAACTCGAGCCAAACGCCAACATTATAGCCCTTGAAAACGCCGGGCAAGCTTGGGAACAACTCGAGCAACTGGAACTTACAGGGCACGGCGTGGACGTGATTTTCTTGGACATTCAAATGCCAGGCATGAACGGACTCGAGTTGGCAGCACGGATTGCACGCCTCAAAACCACGCCCAGCATCGTTTTTGCCACCGCCAACCCTCAACATGCCATCACTGCCTTCGAGCTTGAAAGCACCGATTACGTTTTAAAACCTTATCGTGCCAGCCGATTAAAACAAAGCCTCGAGCGGGTACAAAAACAAAAATCTGGTGCTAAACCAAACACCAGCATCCAACTCGAGAAAATCTGGGCGGCAAGTGGCGAAGTTGGTGTGCTGCTCGACCCGAAAGAAATTGTGTACTGCAAAGCCGACGGTGACACGGTCAATGCTTATATCAGCAACCTCGAGTCTTACGCCTTGCGCTTCAGTTTGCACGACCTCGAGCTTCGATTTCCAAACGGACCTTTTGCGCGGGTTCACAAAAGTTTTCTGGTCAATTTAGACCACGTGCGGCAAATCGAACCATATTTTTCGGGCAGGTTTCGTTTGCTGCTTTCAGACCACGCCAGCCGCGTGCCACTCTCGAGACAGTACGCCAAAAAATTACGCGAACGCCTGGGCTGGTTTTAAAGCTCGAGCACCAAATTTGGGTTGAAGCCAAGAACGCGCTCGTTTGGATAGCTGCGTTGATTGCTGATGATTCTGGTTGAACCGTGCGTAAAATCGGCGTTGTGATGCGTATGACCGTAAATCCAAAGATCAATTTTAAATTCATCCAGTAAAGGCTCGAGGTTGCTGGCAAACGCCGCCGATAACAAATCGCCCTGATACTTTGGATTGAACGCCTTCGCGCTTGGGGCATGATGCGTGATGACCACCGTGCGACCATCGAACGGAAGCTCGAGTTGGCGTTTTAACCAGCGCACGCTTTCAAAATGAAGTGCTGCCGTGTCCATAGGGCGCAAACGATTGAACTTCGGGCTGTGCCGAATCAAACGATAATCCGCCATTTTCTGCTCGGCGTCCCACATTGCCAAACTTCGATTCTCGAGTCCCAGAATTTCAAAATCCGTCCACAAAGTGCAACCCAAAAAACGCACGCCCTGAAAAACGAATTCGTCATTCTCGAGAAAATGAACTTGCGAACCTCGAGCCATGTCTTGAAGTTCGGAGGTAAGTTTTGGGATGGCTGCGCCGTAATACTCGTGATTGCCTGCCACATAGACCACAGGTATTTCGCAACTTGTCAGGGCTTGCTCGAGACCCGCGAATTTTGTTCCAATGTCCCCAGCCAGCACCAAGACGTCAGCATCCGTTTTGGGAATGGTGAACGCCTTAAATTCGGTGTGAAGATCGCTGAGGACATGGATTTTCATTGTCAATTGGTTAGGAATCAACCTTACGGATTTTCAAGACCACACTGCGAAAATCTTGCAGTTGAACATCCAACCCAACGTGCATCAACGCCGCGCCAGATCGCGTTTCAGTAAAACCATCAATTTTGTACAAACCTTGCGGCTCGAGTCCCTGAAGTTTGAGGGGTGGCAAAATAACTGGTTCGGGCAGGTGCGTGCGGAAGGCGAACAGCACGGCTTCGGATTGGTCTTTGGTCACATACATCAGGCTCGAGAATGCGCCCGTAAAGGCGGAGCGCAAACGGTATTGATGCCCAAATTGCACGATATGCCGAATCTCTTTGTACTGGGCAATCAATTTGGTGGCGGTTTGGCGCTGCGTGGTGTCCCAGTGCAGTAGATTTGCGCCCACGCCGAGTGTGCCAGCCATTGAAACATGAAACGCAAACTCGAGCGGCAAGTGATTCGGGTCGGAATCCGTGACCCAAGCTTCCATCGTAATGGCGGGAAAGACTTGCGAGAAACCTTCCTGAATTTTGAGCCTCGAGAGTGACATGGTGTTGTCGCTGATCCAGATTTGATCGGCAAATTTGAGGATGCCCAGGTCGGCACGCCCACCGCCGCCAGAGCAGCTTTGCCAGACAACATTTGGGTGGCGTTCCCGCAAAGTACCCCAAACGCGGCAGACGCCTTGGACGTAACGAACCCAGATGGCTCGAGCCTCCGTGCCTTCCAGCCCGCCTGGTTCGGAGACGTTGCGGTTCATGTCCCATTTGATGAACGCGATATTGTGATTCGAGAGCAGCTTGTCAATCATTTCGATCAGATAATCTTGAACATCGGAAAGCGCCAAATTGAGGATCAATTGTTCACGCATTTCGGTGCGTTTGCGGGTCGGAAAGTGAATCACCCAGTCAGGATGGGCGCGGTACAAATCCGAGTTTGGGTTGACCATTTCAGGCTCGAGCCACAACCCAAATTCCATGCCGAGCGCATTCACTTTTTTAATGAGTGGTGTGATGCCGTTTGGAAATTTGATTTCGTCCGCCCACCAATCGCCCAAGCCAGCGTTGTCGCTGCCACGCCCATGAAACCAACCGTCGTCCATCACAAACAATTCCACGCCCAAATCGGCGGCAATTTGCGCCAGTTCAGATTGCGATTTTTCATCCACGTTAAAATAGGTTGCCTCCCAAGAGTTGTACAAGACCTTGTGCAGCACTTCACCGTGCGGCAAAATGGTTTCGCGTACAAACGAATGCAGCGCCCGTGACGCGCCACCAAAACCTGCGCTCGAGAATCCGGCGATGCTGGAAGGCGTAGTGAAACTTGAGTTGGCGTTTAAGGGCAGCATAAAATCCCAGTCGTTGACGCCAAAGTTGATACGTGTCGAACCAAATTCGGTGACTTCGGCGTTCAGCTTCCAATTGCCGCTCCAAGCCAGCACACCAAACCAAACCTCGCCAGCGCTTTCGCTCGAGTTGCCCGTGTCAATCGCAAACCACGGATTATGCTGATGACTGGTGGTCAAACGCCGTGACTCGAGGGTCTTGATGCCAGGACGCAACCATTCGCGGTGGAGTTGGGTTTCATCGTACCAACGCCCTGAAAGTTGACTCAGGCGATAATTCTCGTATTGTGGGAAGTGCCATTCGGCAGAAAAAATTCGCTCGAGTTGGATCAAATCATTGCCCGTATTTTCCAACGTGACAAAACGCTCGAGCAAATCAAAGCCTTCATGGATTCGGTAATGCAGTGTTACTCGGAGCGGATAGTGCGTGTCACGCAAATGAATTTTTAACTCAGACTCGAGGATTTCACTGCCCTCAAACTCGAGCACGGTATCGCGCACACCGTCGCTAAAACTCAGTTTTAAGCACGGATCAACATAACTCGCGCCAGCGTAGGCGGGGTATTCGTAAGGCACAAGTTGACCAGAGCCGTTAAACGATGCCCAACCCTCAGAATCCATTGGCGCAGGGTAATCCTCGGCTCGAGTCAATTTCGTGCCCCAGTAACGGTGTGTCAGCATTCCCGCAGCGTTCAAACCCAGGGCGTAAGCGGTGTTTTGCGTCTCGAGAATCCAAGAGTTTTCAGTTTGATGAATCGGCATGACATGATTCTAACCGTTGCGGCTCGAGTTATTTTAAAGACCGTCATCGTCGCGCCAATGGTTTTGCCAACGCGCATCAATCGGGTCTGCGGTGCGTTGATAGCGAATGTCCGTCGAAAGCCGCATTCGTCCGTTTGGGTCGGTGTTGTTCAAACTCGCATGAACCAAATACGGCGAATGCACCACCATATCACCCGCTTGGTAATCCGCGATCAACCAACGCGTCTCGAGCTGGTTTGCCAGCGCTGGCAGGTCGTAGGTGATGTGCTCGGCTCTGAGCGTGCCACCCTCGAGTTTATCCCGTTCCTCAAAATGCTTGTGGCTGCGCTCAAGGTAGGTTAAACCGCCACGCTTGACGGGGCAATCACCCAGTGGAATCCAAGCGGAAAGCAAGTTTTGGGTGCCCTCGCGCAAGTACACCAGGTCGTAATGCGCCGGCGTGACCCAAGTGTCAAAGGGTTTGGCATGACGAATCAATTTGCGTTTGTGCAAATGCACGTCGCCATCAAACAACCAGGCAAAAAATCCCTTCACGGCGCTCGAGGTGCAAAAATTAAAATACGTTTCACCAGGCACAATCTCGTCGAACAACACGCGGCGCACTTCAGCAAGGTTCACATTGCCGCTCGAGGCAATACCGTCTTCGGGTTTTGAATCAGCCTCGAGCAGCCCAGACGCGCTGAGTTTCTCAAAATAATACTTTTTAAACTCGAGCGACATTTCTGCCCTCAACGCGCCCTTTAAAAACAAGTAACCCTCACGCTCGAGCCTCGCCCAGAGTGCCTTGCGATCATGACGTTCATGCTCTGGCACGGGTTCAAGCCAACCCAAACGATCAGGGTTATTCTCGAGAACATAATCTCGGCACGCAAGATTGGCGAATTCGGTGTGCATGGTGCTTGCAGTTTAACGTAAACTGAGATTTTAAACTCGAGTGTCCACCACCAAACCACCTTCGAGTTTGTCCACCACCCGCATTTCATTCATGCCAATGCCGAGCGCCTGCCTAAACATCGGCTCGAGTTTTGAGGTGTCGGCGCTGGCTTCACCCAGCAAATGAAGCTTGAGATGATCTGTGCCAGACTGGGTTCTCGAGATCACCAGTTGAAATTGTTTGGCATCCAAACCAGGCACGCTCGCCAGAATCGGTCCAAGTTCTCGAGGATAAAGTTTGACGCCTTTGACCTTCACCATCTCGTCGGTGCGTCCGATCATGCCGCGTGGAAAACGAATTCGACCATCTGAGAGTCGTTCGACCGCCGTCAAATCGCCCGTGCGAAAACGAACGAGCGGCATCAATTCCCTGGCAAGCGTGGTAATCACCAGTTCGCCCTTTTCACCGCTTGGTGTTGGCTCGAGCGTCACAGGGTCAATCACTTCCAGAATAGCCATATTCTCGAGGGATTCAAGTCCGTTTTGATCCAGGGTTTCACTTGCCACCAAACCCGTTTCGCTCATGCCGAACGCGTCAAAAGCCTTGCCGCCAATCGCAGCCTCGACGCGATCACGGTAGCCTGGAACGCTGGTAAACGCTTCGCCAGCCGCAATCAGAAACTTAAACTGTGCGCCCGCCTCGGCAACCCGCAAGGCAAACGTTGGGTTTGAAATCAGCACATCATACTCGTGGTCTTTGGCAATTTGCGCAAGACGATCCGCCTCGCCGGGACCGTGTGGCAGCACCGTTGCGCCAACCTGCAACAACGCCTCGTGAAACAACCAACCACCCGCAAAGACATGATAACCAAACGCCACAATCACCCTCGAGCCACGCCCAATCCCAAGCCTCGAGAACAACTCTGCCGTGGCATTGGCTTGCCATGCCAAATCGTTTTTGGAAAGGTACTCGGGCATCCAACCGCCAGGCGCGGGCGTTAAATGCACTAAAGCCGCATCTGAAAGGTCAAAACCGCCGTGCTTGTGCTGGCTAAAAGCTTCTGCCAGATCGCCCCGCGTCGTGAATTCCAAGCTCGAGAGGTCAGCGATAGAAGCACGTTCAAAATGCTCGAGTTTATTTTGGTACAACGCCAAAGTTCGCGCACGCTCGAGCACGTGTTGCAATTGTTGATTTCGGTTCACGGTAATCTCCAAGGTTGAAAAACTCGAGTATTGCAAAATAAATTCTCAATTTTTTGCATCAAGCCCCTCGAGATGCGTTTTAGCTCATCCCAGAGATTTTCTTGTTTACATCCAACGTTTACGGCGTTTGTACGATTTGACATCGCGGTACGACTTGCGCCCGCCGCCTTCGGTCACGCCCAAATAAAATTCTTTAACATCAGGGTTGTCCTTTAATTCTGCCGCCGTTCCCTCGAGCACAATCCGCCCAGATTCCATGATGTAGCCGTAATCGGCGTGACTTAACGCCACATTGGCATTTTGTTCGACGACCATCACGGTCACACCCATTTCGACGTTGATGCGTTTGACCAGTTCAAAAATTTCTTTCACGAGTAACGGCGCGATTCCGAGGCTGGGTTCATCCAACAACAGCATTTGCGGATGCGCCATTAACGCGCGTCCAATCGCCAGCATTTGCTGTTCGCCTCCCGAGCAATACCCAGCCTGACGGTTTCGCAGTTGCTCGAGTCGCGGAAAGTACGAGTACATCCGCTCGAGGTCTTGTTTTGCGTTCCCTTTTCCCGTGATCGAACCGACCCGCAAATTCTCTTCGACCGTCAAGTGCTTAAACACGCGCCTGCCTTCAGGCACTTGCACAATCCCTCTGCGCACAATCCCCTCGGCAGAGAGCATGTCAATGCGGTTTCCCTCGAGCGACAACTGTCCGTCGCGGATGCTGCCGTTCTCGGGTTTCAACAAGCCCGAAATGGCTTTTAAGGTCGTGGTTTTGCCCGCGCCGTTCG
>JANMUC010000603.1:0-1109 GCA_031391225.1 Deinococcales bacterium | reverse complement strand
GCCTCGCGCACCGTCGGTCAAACCCCCGTGGTGCGCAAGGCGCACCCTACAGTTTTTCCGTCCAACAACTTGCAACCCTCGAGATCATGTAATCTAAACGCATGGGTTACAAAAATATTTTTTCGTTAACTGGTAAAACCGCACTCGTGGTCGGTGCAGCTTCGGGCATTGGTCGGGCTTCCAGCCTTGGACTTGCGGATTTCGGGGCGCATGTGATCGTGGCAGATCAGAATCTCGAGGGTTTGAACAGTGTGGTGCAGGAAATTGAGGACAGTGGTGGGACGGCTGAAGCTCGAGAGGTCAACCTCAACGATGCCGCAAGCATCAAGACGTTGCTCGAGAGTTTTGAAAAACTCGAGGTGTTGGTTTGCACACCTGCCATCAATGTTCGCAAACGAATTCTGGATTATTCAGACGAAGAATTTGACAAGGTTGTGGGTTTAAACCTGAAAGGCAATTTCAGACTGTTGCGCGACGGTGGGCGCAAAATGGTCGAATCTGGCGGCGGCAGCGTCATCGTTTTCTCGAGCATCCGCAGTTTGGTGGTCGAACCAGGGCAGGGCGTGTACGCGGCAACCAAAGCGGGCGTCTTGCAACTGGTCAAAACCTTGGCGGTTGAACTCGCCGATAAGGGCGTGCGGGTCAATGCGATTGGTCCTGGGGTAGTCAACACGCCGTTAACAGCGCAAATTAAAAACAACCCTGACTGGTATAACGCTTACGCCACCAGAAGCGCCCTTGGACGCTGGGCAGAGGTGGATGAAATGGTTGGACCTGTCGTGTACCTTGCCAGCCAAGCCTCGAGTTACGTGACTGGTACAATTCATTTTGTGGACGGTGGTTGGACGGCAATTGATGGTCGTTTCACGCCGCCGTTGTAATCAACCTCGAGCGCCTTGTCTGACCACGTTTTTAACATCCCGAATCTCGAGCAGCGCGTCTTTTATAAACTGGTATTCGTCTTGGTTGCGCACTTCAAAACGCAAGTAAATATGGGCTTCACTGCTGCTGGCAACGTTGGCTTCAACTTTTAAAGCACTCTTTTTCAGACGGTCAAGCACGTCGAGCACATCTTTTAGCAGTCCACTGCGGTCACTCGAGATCACGTC
>JANMUC010000598.1:0-3751 GCA_031391225.1 Deinococcales bacterium | reverse complement strand
ATCGGTTCTTTTCAATGCAAATTTGACAATCAAACTAAGACATCCGATCCAAATTCATTGACATTTACACCAGTAGAAAACATTAGAGAGATGTCGTAATAAAATGGTAACTCTCTAATGTTTCATAAATAACTTCCTGACTACTAAGTCGCCTTCATTGCAATCTACAAGATTTCTGTAACATTTTTCAAAGTCAAAAGATTGTTGAAGTATTTTGCTATATTGTTTCAACAAAACAAACAATATTTTATTCTCCGCGAAAAGCTTTTTCTAAAACCTCAATCTCGAGTTTGTTCATTTGCAGCATGGCATCCATAACGCGTTTTGCGGTTTCGGGGTTCTTGTCTTGCAACCATGCACCCAATTGTGGCGGCACAAGTTGCCATGATAATCCGTACTTGTCCTGTAACCAGCCGCACCTGTTTGGCATTCCACCATCGGCAAGCAGTTTTTCCCAAAGCTGATCGATTTCTACTTGAGTTTCGCAGTTCACAAACAGCGAAAACGCAGGGGTTGGCTTGTAATGCGGTCCGCCGTTGAACAAAATCAGTTCTTGCCCCTCGAGAATCAATCTTGGCGGCGTGCCAACCACTTGGGAATTTGGGAAAATGCTGGTGTAAAAACCCATGATTTCTTGAATGTTGCCGTCAAACCATAAAAACGGGGTGATCTTTCGCATACTTTTTCTCCTTTTACTTCCAAAGTTTAGAGCGTGTTTAACAGCGCCTCGAGCCGTTCAAATCCCATTTCCATGCCGTGTTCCATTCCAGATTGCAATGCCAAATCCCTTGCCTCTTTGCTGCTGTGCAAAATGCTGGTGACGGCAGTGGTTTGCCCGTCTTGTTCGGTCAGGCTGAGGGTGACAATGGCTTCACCTCCAGTCCAGTCTTGATCGAAAAGTTGAGTGTTGATGATTTTTTCTGGAGGCAGGATTGTTTTGAACACGCCGCCAATCCCCATGCTGGCATCCTCAGGACCCGTCCAGACGTAACGGTATTTGCCACCAACCCGTAAATCGATGTCGCAAACGCTAAATTCCCAGCCATTGGGTCCAAACATCCAGCGTCTTAGCAATTCTGGTTTGGTGTAACAGTCAAATACCAGTTGGCGTGTTGCATTAAAAACTCGAGTGATGGCAATTTCCTTGTCGGTGGGAGTGGTCAGAATCAGGTTCATTGTTTTGTTCCCTTTCGTTTCGGGGGGGCAGTCGTGGCTTTTAACTCTTCCAACAACGTGTCAAGGCGTTGATAGTTGGCTTCCCAAATTTGGCGGTAATGCTCGAGCCAGACGGTTGCCTCGGCGAGCGGTTGCGCTTCCAATCGGACTGGGCGTTTCTGGGCGTCGCGTCCTCGAGAAACCAATCCCGCCTGCTCGAGTACCCTTAAGTGTTTGGAAATGGCGGGTTGACTGAGCGAGAACGGTTTGGTCAGTTCGGTGACGGTGGCTTCGCCGTTCATCAATCGCTCGAGGATGGCGCGGCGGGTTGGGTCTGCCAGCGCCGCGAAGGTGGCGTCGAGATGGCTTGGTTGATAGCTATTTAGTTGCATAACTAAATAGTAATATACAATCTCGAAATTGTCAATTTTATAAAAAGCTTGAGGCAAGCGTATTTTTGAGTAACTCGAGCTTCGGTGCGCTGGGGTTACTCTCGAGATTCAGAGTTTAATTCTGTAATTAACAAATATTCTGTTTTAGCAAAGAGTTACCCTTTGCGCTTAAAGCCACTCGAGATCACCAACCATTCAACCAGTCTTGGCAACACTTGATTGAGTTTCAAAAACGCATCCATCAGCCAAGGCAGCACAATCATGCGGCTTTCACGCGTCAGAGCGGTTTGTACGGCTCGAGCGACCTCTTCGGGCGTGACAATCGGGATGAATTTCCCGAGGCTTGGAAAGCGTTCGGTCACGCCAGGGTTATGCTCGAAGTACGCACTTTTGACTTGCCCTGGCACGACCATGCTGACGCCAAGCCCAGTGCCAACCAAATCGGCTCGCAGCGCCTCGTACAAGCCACGTAGCGCCCATCGGCTGGCGGCGTAGACTGTTGCGCCAGACCAAGCGACCCAAGCGGCAGGAGAGCCAATAAAAACGATTCGACCTTGGCGCTGCTCGAGCATGGCGGGTAAAAAGGCTTGGGTTAACCACATCGCCCCAAAAAACGGCGCGTCCATCATGGTTTTGGCTTCATCAGGGTCGGTTTCCTCGAGCCACAACCAGCGTCCCAAGCCGGCACTGTGAATGATGGCGTCTGGCGTGCCGAACTGGTTTTGAATTTCTCGAGCGACTGCCGATACGGCATTTTGATCTCCCAGATCAACGCCGAACGCCCAGGCTTGCCCGCCCGATTTTTCAATCATCTGTTTGACCATCTCAAGGTTTTCTTGGTTTCGTGCCAGCAAAATGACCTTCGCACCAGCCCTTGCGAGGACTTGAGCGCAAGCTTTTCCAATCCCGCTCGATGCGCCCGTAACGATGATGGTGCTGCCAGAAATGTTCACGTTAAAACCAGTTTATCGTTTAGAACGCCTGAAGCTCGAGGCTTGGGATTTGTAAAGTACCTACTTTGGGTTGATCTGTTCCAACGACTTCGAAATCATGTTACGCTTCGATATCAAACATTGCGGCAGACTTGCAGGTTGCTGCCGAGTGTTGAATTTGCCACCCAAGAAGGTTTGCCTTGAAAGATTCCATCGGGGAGAAATTCCACGATTCGACCAAACTCAAACGCGGTGACACCTTCCCTCCAGGGAAACGTGTGCCAGCCTTTAAGGTCTATGCCAGCCCGCTCGAAACCATCAGGCTGCCCGCGCCCAAAGCCAAAGGCGGCGCTGGGGTCTGGAGCGTGATTGCCGCCAGACGCTCCCTGATTCCAGAGGTTGGCTCGAGCGTCACTCCTTCCGAAATCGCGCAGCTCTTGTGGGCGGCGCAAGGCATCACGGGCGAGCGATCTGCCACCGCCAGGGCGGCACTGCCGTTTCGCGCCTCGCCCAGCCCAAGCGGCGCGTACCCGCTCGAGGCTTACGTGCTGGTGCGCGACGTGAAAGACACCTTTGCGGGTGTTTACCATTACGTGGTGCGCGAACATCAACTCGAGCAGGTACGGATTGGCGACATCACCAAGGATTTCTCGAGTGCCCTGTTGGGCGAGGCTGGCATTGACGTTGCCGCCTGCGCCATTGTGCTGACGGGTGTGACCGAACGCGTCACGGCGTCGCACGGCGAACGAGGACACCGTTATTTGTACCTCGAGGCTGGGTTTGCGGCGCAGAACATTTTGCTGGCAGCCACAGCGTTGGGTTTAAGCGTTCTGCCCGTCAGCACGTTTTACGACGATGAACTCTCGTTTTTGCTGGGCTTAAACGGCAACCGCGAATTGCCGATGTGCGTGATTTTGGTGGGGCGGTAAGTGTCTGGGAACTCGAGCAAGGCAGTGCGGGTATTTGTTTACGGCACACTCAAACGCGGTCTAAGAAATTATCCAGCCATGCAGGGCGCTGGCGTCAGCGAAGTTCAGGCGGCGTATTTGCGCGGTTTTGCGCTCTATCACGTCCCGAACATTGAACGCCCGTATCCGTATCCCTGTCTGGTTCCTGGGCGCGGCATGGTCTTGGGGGAATTGCACACGCTTGGCGCGTCAGAACTCGAGCCTGAAGATGCGTTAATGGTGCTTGACCATCTTGAACTCGAGGGTTTGGAGTACCGACGGGTGAAAACCTGGGCGTATTGCCGCGGAGAGCGCATTCGGGCTT
>JANMUC010000587.1:0-4770 GCA_031391225.1 Deinococcales bacterium | reverse complement strand
GCCGCGTTGGTGTGTGATTTGGCTTAAACGTGTACTGAATCCAGATGGGTTTGCGGCTCGAGTCAAACACCAGTTTTGTGCCGCGTACCTTCAAAAAGTGATACACCCAGAACGTATGGTATTTCCCATCTCGAGAAGGTTCTTCGGCGCTAATAAACCACGTGTGAACCACACTCGCCTGCCCTGACCCAAGTTGCAACACATCTTTTGGATCAAAACCCAGCGTGTTCAGTTTGGTCACCACATAGCCGAACGTTGCCGAGAGCACAAAAATCGCATGACAATACTCGCTTGCCAGACCGTTGCCGCCAGAGGGTTGAACAATCACATAATCGGGCAATCCGTCACGGTTCAAATCCCCCTCGAGCACGTAATCAAAACCCGTATCGTAACCCAGCTCAACTCGAGCTTTTAGACTGCCATTTCTGAAGACTTTGGCTTTCGAGTCCTGAACAATAATCTTTGAGATGCCAGTTTTGGAGTGACAGACGTACTCTTGACCCTTGAGAGAACATTCCCGCATTGGAAATGGTTTGGCGTTCGGTAAAGGCTCATAGCCGCTCGAGTACGCCCCAGACCAAGCCGCTCGAGCCACCACGCACACTGCAAACAAGACCAAAACCAGTATTTTAAAGCGCATGAATCTAGTCTAACGCTGTTCAAGTCTGCTGGCACGTGTCAAACTCTTTTTCGATGCTGAATGTTATTTTGTTTCGACCCGAAAATCCGCACAACACTGGCGCGATTGCCCGCACTTGCGCCATGCTAACCGCAAAGTTGCACCTGATTAAACCTTACGGCTTTGACAGCATCGGAAAAGATGCCCGTCGCGCCAGCATGGGGTATCTCGAGGATTCGCAAATGCTCGAGCATGAATCTTGGGAAGCTTTTATTGCGGCTTTGCCCAGCACCGCCCGAATCTGGTTGTTTTCTGATAAAGGCGCTAGCGTTTACGCCCAAGTTGAATTTCAAGAAAATGATTACCTGGTTTTCGGACGCGAATCCGATGGTTTGCCACTCGAGATTCTGAACGCGTACCCGTGCCTGAACATTCCCATGCCAGGGGCGGAACTCAAACCTCGAGACGACCACCGATTTCACAGCCTGAATTTGTCTGTCAGCGTTGGGATTGCGGCGTACGAGGCGGCACGACAAATTCAAAAAAATTGGCTTTAATTCAACGTCCGTCCGCCACTCGAGCCAAGCAAAGTATTCGCTTTTGCAATGTACCCCTCGAGCGTGACAGCCCATTCATCTGAAGGCTCGAGATGCGGCAGGGCTATTTGCGCGTGGTACAGAATACGGTTTGGTTCGCGCCAACCCAGTTGCACGAGCGTGTCGGCAATCATTTGATGCGCCAGCACCCAGTCTCGGCTGGCATCTGGGGCAAACTCGAGCACGCGGTTGTAATGTTCGAGCGCGTCATCGAGACGGTAGTATTCATAGGCGATATTGGCGAGCAACAAACTGGCGGGAATGATCGCGCCAGCCTCGAGTGCAAGCGTGGCTTGGCGTTCGGTGGCGTCAAAATCTCCCAGGCGGTACTCGAGTTCGGCGAGGTCTGCGAGCACTTCGGCTTTGTAGGGGTATTCAGAATCCAGCAGCGAGGCGTTCAGGCTGGCTCGAGACTCTTCGGGCAGTCCTGCGTCCATTTGTGCCAAACCCATTTCGTGCAGCGCGTAAGACTTATCAGCGGCTGGAGCAAGTTGTACCGCTCGAGAGAACGCCGCGAGTGCGCCTGGCATGTCCGCCATTGCCGCCAGCGATTGACCATGAACAAGTGCCACGCCAAAACTCGGTTCGCCAACTTCGTCCTCTAAAGCTCGAGCCAGTTCAGCGCGTTCTCTGGCAAGGCTGGGGTTATCGAGTGCCAAATGCGCCCTGGCTTCTAAATGTAAACGGCTGGCGGCTTCCAAGGCTGGCTCGAGGTTGTTGTACAAACCTGCAACTTGCTCCAAGGTGCTGATTGCCTCAAAAGGTTCTTCAAGCTCCAAGAGCATGGCGGCTTGATCCATCAAAAGCGCAGCTTTATCCGTGCCAGAGGTTAAATCTGCACCGTGGCTGTACGCCTGTTCCGCCTCACGCCAACGCGACAAACCCTCGAGCGCCCCACCCCGCCAAGACCAGTAGCGCCAACGCAAAAATGCTGGCAGTTCCTCGAGTGTGATGCCATCAAGCAACTCGAGTGCGGTTTCGGGTTCGCCCAGTGTCACCAGCGCACTGACCGCATGAAACTTGGCAACACTCGTGCCGCCACGCGACTGTGCCGCCAACTCGAGTGCCCGCATTCGACGCGGTTCGCTATCATTGATGCGTTCGCCCACTTCAAAAGCTTCCAACTCGAGCGTGAACGCAATATTCGCCGCCCGAAGCGCCATGTACGTCGGGTCTTGCCGCAAGAGCGGATTGCTTAAAACCGCGTTTGACAGACTCTGCGAAGAACCCTCAATGCCTTCACGTCCGTACAGCGTGTAAATACCAGCCATCTCGAGGTCGCAAAGAGCGGCAATGCGCGGGTCACGACTGCTTCTAGCGCCTTTCTCGAGCGTTTCAAAGGCAGTTTCAAAGTCGCCTTTTTCCAAGGCTTCATGGGCGGTTTGCAGAATATCCAAAGCGTGTCCAGCATAACCCGAGGAGGCGGGGATTGATTGAACTTGGTCGCAATTGAAATCGAGCTTTCACAGATGTTTGATGTGACTCGAGTGTTGGTTGTCGGTTGTGATTGACAAGTTGACTTTTGAATATCCTCGAGGCTTGGGTTAAATTGAAGAACCGATGAAACTTATTATTGATCCCGAATGGTCTTCAGATGCTGAAAAAATCGTACTCGACATCAAACAGACTGGGCTTCAAACCAAAATCGAAGACCATCTCGTGCGGGTGGTTGACGGCTCTTGGACTTTTATCATCGAGGCGGCCTGGTATCGCAATCAACCAAATACTCGTCCAAACGGAAATTCAATGTCTTTAGAAGATTCAGAAAAATACGATCAATGGTTTTTTTATTCAACCGCCCAATTCAAGAAAAAACTGGGTTTTGCCGACAGCGCATTTCCATTTCTTCATTTTGCACCCGATCAAGGCTTCGATTTTTTAAGAGGGATTTGTTACTCTGTTGTCTTAAACGCACCCATTCAAGCCACTTGGGATTCACCAAGTGAAATCTCTGGGCAAAAACGTCAAGAAATAGCGGATTTAATTCAACACATGCCGCTCAAATACCCCGACCAGCCCACTTGGGCAGACATTTTGCCCGTGGCAATCCTCGGCAATTCGTTTCGTTTTGGTTGGAACGAAGCTGGGTCTGTGTTCTGTTCAGTCAGCGAAGAATTTGCGCTCGAGCTTACGATTACGGCTGGATTGCACAATCGCAAACCCACAGACCAAGAAATTCAATTGATTGAAGAGGCTTTGCCCTAAACAAACTCGAGTTTGAAAAATTTCATTCGAGCTTATGTGGATCGTTTGGTTTTGCTGGTTGCTTGCTTCTTCTTTGGGGCTGCCAAACCAAGAGACCGTAAAAACAAGGCAGTGTTCAAAATGCGGGTGTTTCCAATCCGACCAACCACCAGTAAGTCCTTGCCATCCAGTGTGACCAAAACATCAGCCTCACCAGAGAGTGCCAACTCGAGCAAGTAATCATCTTTGGGGTCTTGCGTTTCAGCCCTTTTGGACAAGCCTACCTTTGTACCCTTTTGCTGGATTAACGTTACCAAAGAACGGGCTTGCTGTAATGCAATGAGTTTCGCAAATTTCTTACGACTGCTGACTTCGCTTAGCTCGAGCAGGCATTCATTGTTGTACAACAATTCAAAACGTTCTTCGTAAAGCAAACGAATGACCGTCGCAGCGCTAGAATCTGGTGAAATTAAACCCGAAATCCAAACGCTGGTGTCCACCACAACTTTCATAAACGTTTTTGACGGTGAGATTTCACTTCTTTTAATGCCAACGCATTGGCTTGAGATTCAGTTAACACTTTCGCCCCGACAGGACGCGCAAAAATTTGAGCAAGTAAGTCATCTTCTGGCGAAGCATTGACACCCAATTCCTCGAGCATGATTTCTAAAGCTTTTGTTCGTGTGCGAATACCTCGAGAGGAACGAAAGCGATCCAGCCCTGACAAAGCTTTTTCAGATACTCGTAGCATGGTCATAGAAGAATTTTAGCACCGTTTTGTAATAGACATACCTACAATTGATTGACTCGAGAATTTGCGTCAAGAACGATTTGGGTTCGCTTTAGGGATTTGGATGAAGCCACAAATTCGAGACTCGAGGTAAATTGAATCAGATTGACAGAATTACCCAGGAGACGCCGATGAAACTTGTTATTGATCCGAAATGGTATTCAGATGTTGAAGAAACTTTGCTGGAAATCAAAAAGACAGGACTTCAAGACGAGTGTGATGGAAGTTTTCTTCACGTGATTGATGGTACTTGGAATTTGCGTACATTTACCTCTTGGTATCGGAATCAACCCAATCCACGTTTGGCTAATGATCCAATTTCTAAAAAATGGAATCGGGTGGAAAAATACGATAAGTGGTTTTTCTACTCGACAGCAGGTTTTACACAAAATTTAGAAACTAACGCTTACGCTTTCCTTGCTTTTGACTCTGATAAAAGTTTTGACTTTTCGAGAGGATACGCTTGCGCTGTTGTCTTTAATGCCTATATTCGACCCACTTGGGATTCACCAAACGAAATTGACTGGGAAAAGCGAATAGAACTTGTTAATTTGATTGAAAACATGCCTTTGAGCTATCCC
>JANMUC010000580.1:0-11542 GCA_031391225.1 Deinococcales bacterium | reverse complement strand
TGTCGCCGGTGAACGGCACCTTGCCGCACAACAGCTCGTACAACATCACGCCCAGCGAGTAGACATCGCTGCGGTCATCGCCCTCCTTGCCCATGCACTGTTCTGGCGAAATATACTTGGGCGAGTTGACCGGACCCGCGTCGTCGTTGCTGGCTTGGGCGGAGGCGTTGGCGACCAGTCGCGCAATCGCAAAATCAGAAAGTTTAACGCGGTACGAACCGCCCGCCGTGGCTTGCAGCAAAATGTTTTCGGGTTCAATCTCGCCGTGCACCACGCCTTTGCGGTGGGCAAACGCCAGACCGTCGCTGGCTTGGCGCATAAAATCGAGCGCCATGCGCAAATCGGGTCGAGCGCCTTCGCGGGTTTGGCGCTGCAACCAGGTGCTTAATGAACCATCGTTGACAAATTCTGAAACCTGATAATGAAAGTTTTGATCCTCGCCGTAATTTAAAACCCGCGCAATGTGGTTGTGCTCGAGTGAAACCAGCGTCTCGAGTTCGGCAAAGAATTGGTTTTGAAACTCATTGCTTGCGCCGCCTTGAGGGTGCAAGATTTTCAGCGCCACCGTAATCAGGGTTTTGTCGGCAACGGCGCGAAAGGTCTGCCCCGTTTTTCCAGGGCGCAGGGCATCCTCGAGCGTGTAAGGACCGATGTTCTTGCCAATGAGTTTTTCGCTGATGACGTTGTTCATACCGTTCATGCCCCAATACCCCAGGTCTTACATCAGTGTACGTCAGACTTCGGCTTTAAAAATGAACGGGATTCTTGTCTGAATTACGGCAGCCTCAAACAACGCTTTTGCCCTTACAAGTACACTGTTCATACAGATAAGCACGTGTTCTTGAGTGGGGGATTTGAAAATTTAAGGTTTTGGCGGGTACGAGTTAAAACCTGAGATCGAACTTAAATAATGTGTGTGCGGGTTTGTGGGTTTCGATCAGGTCGCGCAGTAGATCAAGGGTTAAGGCTTCAGGTTTTTGGTTGAGCTTGACCCAGAAGACAAACGCCTCTTTGGGATCTTCAGTCATTTCGGGCGTCAAACCCGTGCAAATTTCGATCATGCGTTCCAAACCGTATTTGGTGCCGCGCCAATGGTACAAGGTCATGGCTTCGGCTACCAGTTCGCGCTTGCGGCGTTCAGGCATCCTTGAGTAGACCTGAATGCTCAGCCAACCGCCCAACCACTCAAGAAGCTCGGCGGGTGCCGTGCGCGGGTCAAAGTAAAATTCGATGGCGTCGGTGCGCCACTCGAGCGGCTCCCAGACGGTTTCAAAAATTTTCATAAATCGGTTCATGAAATCCGATTCCTGGAAAATTACGGGCAGGTCTTGGGTGTACATGGCAACGTCACTTAGGACAAATGAGGTTAGATGTTTTTGACGCGGTGGAATGTCGGGCGCTTGCACCAGGTCAAACTCGAGTTCGCTGGCGTCCTCGGAAATGGGAACTTCTTCAACAGCTTGGCTGATTGAATCGCGCAAGGTGATCTTAAAAGGACCAATTTGCAACAGCACGCCCTTGATCAGTGGGTACGGTTGATTGGCAACCAGTTTATAGCCCGCCACGAACGTACCGTATTGACTGCCGAGGTCGGTAATCAGCACGCCCTGCTCGGTGATGTTCAGTTCGGCATGACGTTTGGAAACCAAGGGTAAATTGAGCGGCAAATCGTTTTCTGGGGTGCGCCCAATGGTTAAAACTCCTGGCTGCAATGCCAAGGTATTCACCACGCTGCCTTGAAGTTGAACCACCAATTGCCCGAGACTGACCATGCTTCTCCCGTTGAACTCGAGCTTGAGTGATTCAGACTCGAGAAATTCATTTTACGGCAGCCAGCCAGATTCGATCCTCATTTTCCTTATGGAGTGTTAGCAGACTGCAATCAACCTTACTCAAAAGCAATCACTATTTTGATTGTCTTTGATTGACATTTTAAGCGAGATTCTGTACTCTTGGCAAACTCAACCAACCTTGTGCTTTAAATTCAAAGGACGCGCCATGCTCGAGCAACGGCTTAAAACCATTCAAGAACACCTTTTCGCCCGAGGTGTTTCGAGCATCGAAGCGCTGGTTGAAATCACAGGGTCTTCACCCGCTACCGTGCGGCGCGACCTCAGCAAACTCGAGTCTGACGGTGTGATTCAGCGAACGCACGGCGGCGCTCGGCTGGCAGAATCGAACAACCATGAAGTCGCCTTTGGCTTGCGCGAGAGTGAAAATCTCGAGATCAAACGCGCCATTGGACGCGCCGCCCATGCCCTGTTAAAACCTGGCAGCACGGTTTTGATGGATTCTGGTACCACCGTTTTGCAACTCGCCAAAGCCGTCCGTCTCGAGCCGCTGCCCTTAACCGTGATTACCAACGGTTTGGCACTGGCACAAGAACTGGTCAGCGTGCCCGAGGTCAAGGTGATTTTGTTGGGGGGTACCTTGCGTAGCGATAACCTCTCGAGCGTTGGTCCGTATACCGAAAAACTGATGGCAGAATTCTGGTGCGATCAACTCTTTTTGGGTGCAACCGCGATTGATGAACGTGAAAATCTGGCGACGCTCGACGCGAATGAAGCCAGCATCAACCGAAAAATGCTCGAGCGAGCCAAGCAACGTATTTTGCTGCTAGACTCGAGCAAATTCGGTCACAACGCACCGTACCGCGTGATCGGCTTATCTGGCATGACGCAGGTCATTACGGACTCGAGGTTGGACGCGGGTTGGTCAAAACGATTAAAGCATTTGGGTATTGGAATACAGCTTGTTTCTTCAACCTAGGGGGGGATGGCATGACCGCTTCAACCGCCACAACAACACCCGAAAAACACCGTAGCAAAGGCTCGAGCCTGCGCCGCGAAGAGGCGATGTGGGGTCTAGCGCTGATCCTGCCGAGCACCTTGGGGATTTTGATTTTTGCTATTTTGCCGATTTTGGGCAGCTTTGGTATTTCGTTTACCGACTGGGGCGGTTTGAGCTTGCCCAATTGGACGGGTTTGGAAAATTACACTCGGGCTTTAGGTGATTCAAAAGCCATCGAATCGATTGGACGCACCCTGATTTTTACCATTCTTGCGGTGCCAATGGGCTTGGTCGTGGCAATCGTGCTGGCATCACTGATTCAAAATTTGAGGCTCGAGAAAGTCAAAACTTTTTTTCGCACCTTGTACTACCTTCCGATGGTCACGATTGGCGTGGCAACCGCGCTGTTATTTAAAGTCTTGTTTACCGCCCAAGGACCGATCAATTTACCTTTCAATCTGCTTGGCATTCAAGGACCCGCCTGGCTCGACTCGCCCGATACCGTGCTGACCGCCATTGCCATTTACAGCGTTTGGCAGGGCGCAGGCTCGAGCATCATTTTGTTCATGGCGGCGCTTGCCAATGTGCCCAAAGAACTGTACGAGGCGGCGCAGATCGATGGCGCTCAACCGTTTCGGCTTTTCTGGCACATCACCCTGCCGATGATCAGTCCCACGATTTTTTTGGTATTGATTCTGTCGCTGATTGGCAGCCTGCAAGTTTTCGAGGCAGTGCTGGTCATGACCAAAGGCGGTCCAGGCGACTCGAGCATGACGATAGCCATGTACATCTATAAAACTGGTTTCAATTACTTCAAAATGGGTTATGCCACCGCGCTAGCGTGGTTGTTGTCACTGGCACTGGTGGTCTTGATCGTCTTGCAGTGGCGTTTGCAAAAATCCTGGGTGCACTATGAATAATTTAGTGAATAACCCAAATCCAGTGCCTCGAGCAAGGCGCGAACGTTGGAGCATTGTTGCCGTTTTGACCCTGGGCAGCATTTTGATTTTTGTGCCGTTCTACTGGATGATCACCATGGCATTCAAAACCCCAGACGAGGCGTATAGCTGGCCCCCAACACTATTTCCTCAAACGTGGACGCTCGAGAATTTTCAGGGCTTGTTTGCCACGATTCCGTTTTTGAGAATGTTTTGGAATTCGTTTTGGACTTCATTTTTGATTGCATCGTTAAATATTTTAACGGGTGCCCCTGCCGCCTATGCTTTTGCGCGTTTGCGTTTTCCTGGCAAAAGCACCTGGTTTGGTGCGCATTTGCTGTCCATGATCGTGCCTTGGCAAATCACGATCATTCCCGTGTTCTTGCTGATTCGCGCCTTCGGTTGGTACGACAGCTACATGGCGCTGATCGTGCCGAGCATCGCCAACGGTTTTAGCGTCTTCATGCTCTACCAATTTTTCAGAAGCTTGCCCAAATCACTCGAGGAAAGCGTTCTGATTGACGGCGGCAGTTGGTTCACGGCACTGCGCCACATTGCCTTACCGACCTCGAGCGGGGCGCTGGCTGCCGCCTGGTTGTTGGCGTTCTTGGGCAACTGGCAATCGTTTTTGTGGCCACTGATTGTCTTGCAATCCGAAGAAAAGATGGTGCTGCCGGTTGGTTTGTTGTACCTGCAAAACCAGTTCTCGGTGAATGTTCCCGTTTTAATGGCGGGCGCAACCTTGTCGGTGCTGCCCACGATTGTTGCCTATATTTTCTTGCAACGATATTTGACCGATGCCGCCATCACCAGCGGCGTGAAAGGCTAAACCATCTCTCAACCTCGAGTTTCAAAACCTCGAGCCGCAACCCCAGGAGGTCGTATGAAAAAAGTGTTCGTACTCTCGCTCGCGCTGGCTGGTGCTGCCGTTGTGGCTGCCGCAATTGCTCAGACATCTGCTGTGACCATTCAATACGCCACCTGGGACGAATCGCGCCGTCCGGTGGACGAAAAAGTGATCAAGGCTTTCGAAGCCTCGCACCCGAACATCAAAGTCAAATACAACATCGTGCCTTGGGACGCTTACTGGCAAAAAGCCGCCGCCATGACGGCTGGCGGCGTGACCTTTGATGTGATGTGGATGAACCTTGACAACCTGCCGTTTTACGTCTCACAGGGCGCACTCGAGCCACTGACCGTCAGTGCCAGCGAGAGCAAGGTGATTCCGAACGCCATGATCGCGCCGTACCGCACCAGTTCGGGCAAGGTCTACGGCATTCCGCTCGGACCGCAGGCGGTCAGCGTCTACATCAACCGCGATCTCTTTAAAAGACGCGGCGTGCCAGTGCCAACCAAATCTTGGACCTGGGATCAGATGCTGGCTGCCGCCAAAAAACTGACGTTCATGGACGGCAACAAAAAAATCTGGGGCATCAACGGTCAAGATTTACAGATTGATTTGGAATACGGCATGAGCTTTTTTTACACCTTTGGCGGCACAACGATTATCAAAAAAACCGCCACGGGTTACGTGGCAAACCTCGATTCGACCTTTAAAAGCACCGCCCAAAAACTCTATGACCTGATTTACAAACACCACGTTGCACCCTCGTCTAAAGAGGTCACGCAAGTGGGATACCAGATTTTCCTGGCGGGACAAATGGGCATTTACGTCGAAGGCACCTGGATGACGGGCGTGCTGAACGGCAACCCAAAACTCAACTGGACGTACGCACCTTTCCCAACCTTGAAGGCGGGCGACAAACCCAAAGCCAGTACCAGCGCCCATGCCCTGGTGATTCCCAAAGGCGCAAAAGAAAAAATCGCCGCGCTAGAGTTTATCAAATACGTCACCACCAGCCCCGAAGCCCAACAAGTCATTTCCAATAATGGTTCGCTTGCCACCAACTCGGACGCCTATAAAGCCCAGTACAGCAAATCCTTACCTGGACGCAACAGTGAGGTCATCCTCGAGCAACTGAAAACGGGCGTGATCATCAATTCTGACGTGCGCTTGGTCAGCAACCTGCCCGAGGTTTTGGGCGCAATGAACACCGCCTTTAACCTGGCTTGGACGGGCAACGGCAAGCTCGAGGATGCCATCAAAAAAGCAAGCGGCGACATGGATGTGCTTTTAAAACAAGCCAAGACACTCGAGTTTAAATAGCTCATATTTTATGATTGCCGTCATCTGTTTGCATCCCGCCATCGACCGCACGCTCGAATTAAGCTCGAGCCTTGCGGTGGGTGGTTTAAACCGTGCCGTCCGTGTTTTTGAACGTCCGGGCGGCAAGGGTGTGAATGTGGCGGCGGTACTGACCAGTTTGGGCGCAGGAGCTTGCGTGATTTTGCCGATGGCTGGCAGTAACGGCACCAAACTCGAAACCTTACTTCAAAAGCAAAACATTTCGAGTTTTAAACTTTCTATTGACGGTGAAACTCGAGAGTGCCAAGCGATTTTGGATGGCGCAGAACCGACAGAAATCAATGAATCTGGTCCGAGCTTGACGCCAGATGATCTTCTCAAACTCGAGGCGTTGATTCCAGCTTCGGCGCGTTTTGTGGTGCTGTCAGGAAGTTTGCCACCAGGTTTGGATGCGCTCGAGTTCGGGGCATTTGTCAAGCGTTTGAGTCTGGGTCATAAAGTCGTGGTGGACACCTCGGATGCGGCTTTAAAGGTGGCACTCGAGAACGGGGCGTATCTGATTAAGCCCAACCAAAGCGAACTCGAGCAACTGGCGTTGACGCCCAAAGAAATTTTTCAGAAATTTGGCACGCAGGTACTGCATTCCAAAGGTGCAAACGGACTCGAGTACGTCGGTACTGAAGGACGTTTTTCCCAAACCTCAAAAAAGATTGAAGTGGTGAATTCTGTCGGTGCGGGCGATGCCACGCTGGCAGGATTTTTGTTTGGTCTTGAGCGTGGCAGATCAATTCAAGACTCTTTGCGTTTTGCCAGCGCTTGCGGTGCGGCGGCGTGTCTCGAGCTGACGGCGGGCGTGGTCAACCTCGAGAATATCGAGACATTTCTTGGGGTTGTTCATGCCTGAATGGATTTTGGGACTGGACGGCGGCGGCACAAAGACCGTACTCGCCGTCGCAAACCAAACTGGCAAGGTCCTCGAGGTCATTGCGGGTGCAGGCATCAATCCGTTTGACAATACTGCGTGGCAAACTGAACTGACAAAAATCCTCGACCAAGTATCGGTCACACCAGATCAACTGGCATTCTCGAGTTTTGGAATGCCAGGTTACGGCGAATCGGATACAGTATCGGCTGAACAACTCAAGGCTGCTCGAAGCTGGGCAGGTGAGCATTGCGAGGTGCAAAACGATGTCGCCGTGGCGTTCGTGGGCGCACTTGCGGGAGGGTCTGGGGTGCTGGTTCTGGCGGGAACAGGTTCGATGGCGTGGGCTGAACATGGCAACCGCGTGGCTCGAGTCGGTGGTTGGGGCGAGGGGTTTGGTGATGAGGGCAGTGCACACTGGATTGGGCTTCAAGCCTTACAAAAACTGAGTTGGAGCATTGATGGACGGCTTCGAGACGCCGAATATCGCAACGCTCTACTGGAGCACATTGGCATTAAAGACATTGAATTGATCACTTGGTTTTACAACCTCACGCATCCGCGCCCGAAAATTGCGGCGCTGGCAAAAGCGGTGGACAAACTTGCAGGTTTTGGCAACCTGACCGCAAAATACATTCTGATCGAGGCGGCACAACACTTAACTCAATTGGGCTTGGCGGCGCAAAAACAATTGAAACTCGAGCAAAGCAGTTTTAGCTTTGCGGGCAGCGTTTTTAAAAGCCTGACCGTGCGTGAAACCGTAAAACACAATTTTTCAAGCCACGGAATTTGGCGCGAGCCTCGCGGCAGCCCATTGGCGGGAGCCTTGCTGAGCGCGGCAAAACACGCGGGTTGGGATGTAAATCAAAACTGGCTCGATCATATCAATCAAGACCTTGGAAGGAAACCATCATGAACGCCACCGAACAAACCATTCTCGAGCAATTTTCGTACTGGCAACAAGCACTGACGCTTGACCTGAGCACCGCAAAACTCGAGCCTGGTTTCGTGGTCGTGATCGGTTGCGGCACGTCTTACTATTTGGCGCAAAGCATTGCGGCAGCACTCAATCAAAGTCCAAACCACGGCGCAATTGCCGTGCCTGCTGGCGAATGGCATTTGCGCCGCCGCGATTACATTCCTGACGTGAAAGTGCAGGTCTTGGCACTCTCGAGAAGCGGCAGCACCACCGAAACGGTTGCCGCCGCCAAATCCAGTTTAGAGGCGGGTGAACGCGTGATTGGCATTACCTGCGAACCAAACAGCGATCTTGCCCGCGTCAGTTCGCAGTGCCTTTACGCGCCCACCCATCCGCTCGAGGATATTGTCATGACCACAAGCGCCAGTTTGATGCTGCTGATCGGTCTGGCACTGGCTGGACAAAAAATCACAGAAGAGCAAATTCAAGAAGCTCAAAAGTTGCTCGAGGATCACAAAAATAATTTTGATCGCTTGATTCACAACCGTTCGCACTTTGTCTATTTGGGCGGCGGCGCACTGTACGGCATTGCCAGTGAGGGCGCACTGAAATTGATGGAAATGAGTTTGTCGTTCTCGCAGGCGTACCATCCGCTCGAGTACCGTCACGGTCCAATTTCGCTGATCGATGAACAGTCAATGGTGGTCATGCTCTACAGCCCCGAAACGCTCGAGCAGGATACAAAATTGGTCGCTGAATTGCGGGAAAAAGGCGCAACCGTGCTTGGTTTTGGTGGGGCTGGAAATCTGAGCTTGGAGGTTTCGGATAGCTCGAGCCTGCGTGGTTTGATCGCCCTGCCAACCTTGCAATGGTTGGGTGAACGCGTTGCGCAAAGCAAAGGTTTGAACACCCGCGAACCGCGCCATTTGACTAAGGTCGTGGTGCTGACATGACCGCTCGAGTACCTCTCAAACTGGCGGTGGTCGGCGCAGGTTCTCGAGGCGCGATATACTCCCAGTACGCGCTCAGTCATCCAGATCAGGTACAAATTGTTGGCGTCGCCGAACCCAGGGATTATTACCGCAATCAAATGGTTACAGCACATCCAATTTCGCCCGAGAATGTCACCAATGATTGGCACACTTGGCTCGAGCGCCCCAAATTTGCCGATGGCATGATCATCACCACGCCCGACGCATTTCACGCCGAACCCGCGATTGCCTTTGCCAAACACGGCTATCACTTGCTGCTCGAGAAACCGATGAGTCCAAGTGAAACCGATTGCCGCCGGATTGTTGCCGCCGTGCGCGAGGCTGGGGTGATGCTGGCGGTCTGCCATGTCATGCGGTACACGCCGTACACCAAGTTGGTCAAGAAAATTCTGGACTCTGGGCAGATTGGCGACATCATTTCCGTGCAGCACCTCGAGCCTGTGGGCTTCTGGCATCAGGCACACTCGTTCGTGCGCGGCAATTGGCACAACGAAAGCCGCTCGAGTTCGATGCTGTTGCAAAAATCGTGTCATGACCTGGACTGGCTGAGTTACATCGTCGGCAAGCCTTGCGTTGCCGTCTCGAGCTTTGGCAGCCTCAGTCATTTCAAAAAAGAATTTCGTCCAGTCGGAGCGGCAGACCGTTGCCTGGACTGCGGCGTCGCCAATGCCTGCGCGTATGATGCCAAACGTTTTTATTTTGATAATCTTGAAGAGGGAAACACCGACTGGCCACTGAATGTCATCACCACCGACATCAGCGAGGCGGGAATTCTGGCAGCACTGCGAACTGGTGATTACGGGCGCTGCGTTTATGGTGGTCTGGACAATGATGTGGTCGATCATCAGGTCGTCAACCTCGAGTTTGAGGGTGGGGTCACCGCCAGTTTTACCATGACCGCCTTTACCAAACCCAGGGACCGCGAAACTCGGATTTTTGGTACGAAAGCTGAATTATACGGTAATGGAAATATTCTGGAAATATACGATTTTCTGACCAGAGAAACCATAACTATCGATTCCGAACTCGAATCTGACGGTTCGATTTTATCTGGTCATGGCGGCGGCGATGAAAACATCATGCGGGCGTTTGTCAGCGCACTGACTGAGAATAATCCTGCGCACATTTTATCGGGAGCCTCCCAAACGCTCGAGAGTCATTTGATGGTCTTTGCCGCCGAACAAGCCCGCAAGCAAAACCGCGTGATGCCCGTAGACCATGACATGGTTCTCTAAAATTACTCAATTTCGCCCGACCACAACCGGCGCATTTCCGCACTGGTTTCCAGCAATTCCTCGAGTGTGCCAACACCCGTGATGCAGCCATGCTCGAGCACAATGACTTTGTCGGCACGTTTAAGGGCTGGTTTTCGGTGCGAGACGACCAAGCAGGTGGTTTCGCTCGAGTGTTCAAAGACCCGGTCCCAGAGTTGCGATTCGGTGCTGACATCCAGGGCGCTCGAGAGGTCATCGAACACCAGCAATTCGGGTTCACGCACGAACATTCTGGCTGCGGCAGTCCTCGAGACTTGCCCGCCCGAAAGCTTGACGCCAAGGCTCCCAATTTTGGTTTCGAAACCGTCCTCAAACCCCAGCAAGTCTTGCTCGAGCACCGCGTTTTTCACGGCTTGCTCGAGTTTGATTGGGTCATCTGGTAGCCCAAGCAAAATATTGTCGCGCAGTGTGCCGCTAAACAAAACTGGCACTTGCGAGGTGTAGGCGACTCTGGGTGGAATCAGTTGTTGCGCGGTGGCAGGTGTGCCATTCCACAACACCGAACCAGTTTGCGGCTCGAGCAAGCCAAGCATGGCACGAAGCAAGGTGGTTTTGCCCGAACCGATGCGCCCCGTGATGACCGTAAAACTACCGCGCTCGAGCGTCAGGTTGATGTTCTTGATGCCTCGAGCGCTGGTTTCGAACTGGTAACCCAAATCACGGAGTTCAAAGCGTTGTAAGGCATCAGATGCGGTTTTGACTTTTAGTTCGAGATTTGGGAGTTTGCCTGAAAGCTGAATTGGGTGTGGCTGGGTTAATTTCCGGTCACTTGCGCCCTGCAACAATTCGATCATGCGTTTGAGGCTGACGCCCGCCTGACGAACCGTGTTGGCATACTGTCCAAAAAATTCGATATTGCTGGCGACCCGCTCTAAGTAAAAAGCAAAGACCGCAAAATCACCAATTGAAAACGTCTTTTCACGCATTCCTGACGCGGCAAGCAGCAGGATAAACCCATTGCCAAAACTGACCACATTGCCGTAAATCGCGTTCATGACTTGGGTTTGCACGTTGTCGCGCAACAATGCTGCCCGCCGAACATCGCCAAGGCGTTTAAAGTGCGCGATGACCCTGGCTTCAGCGCCAGCCACCTGAATGCCCTGCACCGCACCGAACATCTCACCCAACGCGCCCGTGACCTTGGCGGTACTTTCACGGCTCTGCTCACGCAGTTTCTCGAGAGTGCTGCCGTAAAAAAATGTTAAAGCCATCACAATGGATAGTGGTACAAAAATCAGCAACGTCATACGGGAATTGACGGCAAACAAAATCCCCAGCGCAACCACAATAAAAGCTGTTCGAGCACCGATGTCCAGCGTCCAATCGGCGCTCTCTTCGATCATGCCTGGGTCATCCCTAAAGGTTGAAATGGCTTCACCAACGCTGATGTTTAACGCCCTTGCGCCTGGACGCTCGAGAATATGGGTAAAAAGGTTGTGGCGCAACAACGCGCTTAAGCGAAAACGAAATGGAATGTCGGCAATCATGCCACCCAAAATCACGCCAACCCGCAGCAAGGCAAAGACCATCACCAGAGCGACCAGTGAGCTGATATTCAACT
>JANMUC010000817.1:0-5441 GCA_031391225.1 Deinococcales bacterium | reverse complement strand
CAATGTCTCCAAGGTGGTGGTCAGCCCCAGAGCCGACCTGAGTTTGAGCAAAACCCACGTCGGCAATCTGGCACTCGGTCAAACCACGCCTTATACCCTGCAAGTCTCGAATGCCGGACCCTCGAGCGCCAGCGGAACGATCACCGTGACCGACGCCCTGCCAACGGGCTTGACCTTCGTCAGTGGCGGCAATGCCAACTGGGTCTGCAATGCGGTTGCCCAAGTCGTCACCTGCACCAGCTCGAGCGCCATCGCCAACGGCGCGAACTCGAGTTTTGATTTGAATTTGTTGGTGTCGGCAAGTGTCACCAGCAATTTGGTCAACACCGCCAGCGTCAGCAGCCCAACCATCGACCCGCAACCCAAGAATAACACGGCAACAGACACGGGTTTGATTATTGCCAGCGATTTGGTGATTGTGAAAACCCACACTGACAATTTTGTGCGCGGCTCGAGCGGCACGTACACTCTAAACGTCTCGAATATTGGTCTTGCACCTAGTTTTGGAACTGCCACCGTGACAGATACCCTGCCCGATGGTTTAACCCCGCAAACTGCGGCTGGGACAGGCTGGACCTGTAACATAAACGCTCAGACTATCACCTGCACCCGCAATGACGCCCTTGCAATCAACGCCAACTTCCCGAGCATCAATCTGGTGGTCGGAGTCGCGCAAAGCGCACCCTCAAGCCTGGTCAACAGCGCCTCGGTGGGTGGCGGAGCGCAAGTCAACCAAAGCAACGATACCGCCAGTGACACCGTCAGCATCAGCTCAGTCAGCGATTTGAGCATTACCAAAACCGACAATGCCAGTGTGGCGGTGCCAGGAACAAACGTCGTTTATACGATCAGCGTTTCTAACGCAGGACCATCGGACGCGATTGGTGTTGGCGTGCTCGATGCACTGCCAAGCACGCTTTCAAATGCCAGTTGGAAATGCACTGCCGCCGCAAACTCGAGCTGTGCGGCTGCCAGCGGTTCGGGTGATATCAACCAAACCGTAAACCTAGCAGCAAACTCGAGCGCGGTGTTTACGTTGACCGCCAACCTCTCGAGCGACGCGAACAACAATTTGGTCAACACTGCAAGTTTGGTTGTGCCAACGGGTGTGACCGATCCAGACTTAAGCAACAATACCGCCAGCGACACGGATTCACTGACACCCAATAGCGACTTGACCATCAGTAAGCGCCACCTCGGCACGTTTACCGTTGGCTTGAATGGGCAGTACGTTTTGAATGTTCGCAACCTTGGACCATCGACCATTGCTGGAACGGTTACGGTCACAGACAACTTGCCAGCCGGTTTGGGCTTTGTCAGTGCCACTGGTACAAATTGGACTTGCAGTGCCGTTATCAGCCTTGTGACCTGTACCAGCACCGCAACGTTTCAGCCAAATTCGAGTTTGCCCGAAATTACCTTAACCGTCAGTGTCGGGGCTGCCGCCATGCCGAGCGTGACCAACACCGCCAGCGTCGGCAGTGCTATTCCAGACCTCAATCCAGGCAACGACAGCGGCTCCGACAGCACCAGCGTGGCTTTTGTCGAACCTTGGATTGGACCGATCAATACGCCCAGAGCTGCCGAGTATCCCGATGCCGCCGACAGGCAAACCAGCCAAGAGTTTCAGGGTAAAACCATTTTTTACCGTCACACGGTTTTAAACTCAGGCAACACCAACGATACCCTCAACATCAGCCTCGAGACGCCGCTGCCATCGGGTTGGACGGCACGTTGGCTGGCGATTGACGGCACACCATTAACCGACACCAACAACGACGGCTTGGTGGACGTGGGCGATGTCGCCCCAAATGTCAGTGTCGATCTGATCCTTGAGCTTCGCGCACCAATCAACACGTTTGGCGACAACAACGGCACGGGTTGGAATTGGGTTTCCAGGGTGTCCTCGAGCGTCAAACCCGACGCGATCAACCGTACCTTGGACGTGACCACCCAGATTCATCCTGCCAGCGACGCCTGGAAATTTGTGAAAAGCGTCAGCCCAAACAAAACCTTTAAACCAGGCGATGCGCTCGAGTACAGCCTTGATTTGACCAACATTGCCAATTTCGATCAACAGAACGTCACGATCACCGACACGCTCGACCCGAACCTTGCCGTCCCCTCGAGCATCACCACGGGCACGGTGACGGACGCCAGCAACAGCGCCAGAAGCTACACGGTGACAGGAAATTATGACTCGAGCACGCGCACGATCACTTGGAATTTGGCAAGTTTGCCCAGTGGCGGGCATATCATCCTCAAATTCAAAACAACCATTCTCGAGACGACACCAGACGCAACCATCATTTCCAACACGGCATTGGTCGAAAGTAAAACCATACCCGTACCAGTGCCGTCCAACTCCGTGGACGTGGGCGTGATTCGTGCGGTTCTTGCCGTCGAAAAAATCGCCTTGCAACCCACCGTCAGCATCGGCGGCGTGGTGGATTTTGAACTGAAAATCCTCAACAGCTCACCCACCGCAGGACTGGTCGATTTGGTCGTGACCGACGACCTGCCAATTGGTTTGGTCTACAAGGCAGGCTCGAGCAAATTGGCGGGTCAAGGTATTCCCGACCCTAAAATCACGGTTTCAAACGGCAAGCAAAGCCTCGAGTGGCGCATTGCGGCTTTGGCGGCAAAATCCAGCATCAGCATCGTCTTTGGCAGCATTGGCACACCAGTTCTGCCAGAAAAAGTGGTTAACACCGTCACCGTGACCGCGCGTTCGGCAGCCAGCGCCCAGATTGTGGTTGTCTCCAACACCGCCACGGCAGCCGTCAAAAAGACCAATGGCGTCTTTACCAACCGCACGGCATTGGTCGGACGGGTGTATTTTGACAGCAACGACAACTTGCGCTTCGACGCAGGTCAAGAAGAGGTTTTGCGCGGCGCTCGAGTGTATCTCTCGAACGGCAATTACGCGATCACCGATGCTGAGGGACGTTACAGCTTCCCCGACCTCGCGCCAGGGTTGTACGCCATTCGTCTTGACCCATTGACCGTGCCGTACCTGCCCAAACCGATTCCAGACGACCAAGGCAGCCCAGGCACACGTTACGCGCGTCTGGTCGGCGGACTCGAGGTTAAAGACTTTCCGTTGTACCCTGCCCTTGCCGCCGCCGTGAAATCACGCACCACCACCCTGAAGCGCGGCGATATTGTGCTCGAGAAAAACCTGCAACAGGGCGGCGCGGGATACGTGGTCAACCTCAAACTCAGCATCGATCATACCGTCGAAAACGTCTTGTTGACCGATCCCTTGCCCGCTGGATCAACTCGAGGTGTGGTCACCGTCACCAGTCCAGACGGTGTACAACGCACCGCCACTTTAGACGCCGACGGTATCATGGAGCTTGGTAAACTCGAGCCTGGGGTGTACATCATTACCTATGTGTTGTTCAGCGACCTTGCCCCAGAATTTGCCCTGACCGACCCTGACATTGAATGGCAAGAGGTTGAGCCATGAGGACAGAGCGCAGAGTGCAGAGCGCCGAGGGCAAAGTGCAGAAGCATTCGATTCGCTCGAGCTTCTGGGTGACGTTGCTCGTCTTGATGCTCGGTGTGGCTTCGACTTTTGCCCAGACCACACCGGTCCTGCCATTGGTGACGGTTGGCTCGAGTCAAAATTGGGACATTCTTGCCGATGCCTTCCGCATTACTGTGCCGCCGATTGCGGCAGGCAAATCCGTCGATTTGCGGATGTACAGCCCCAGTCTCAATTCGAATGATTACCGTCCTGGTAACGTGCGCAGCGCCAATTATTACGGCGACGAGTTGTATTCAAATACTGCCTTCAGCACCAAAGTCAGGTTGCGTGCCCTGGGCAGCAAAACCAATATTTTTGAACGCATTTACGGTTTCTCGAGCAGCCACGATTTAGAACGGGTCTTTAATAACCCCCTGAATCCTGGGGTATACAACCTCAGCGTTTCCAGCACGGGCAACGGTAAAAGCAGTTACGCGCTGGCTGCCGCGCACAACATTGATGTCCAAGCCGACCAGTTCACGGTCAACGCCCACGGCACACCTGATCAGGAAATGCTGGCGGTTTACTTGCCAATTGGGGCTGGGGATGTTGGCAAAACCTTGCAGATTTTCAATTACGACGGTGACACCAGCCGCGAACTCGAGCTGACATTGCTATTGCCCAACAAGCAACGCCGCGTCTTGAACACCTCGAGCGGACGCAATTGGGCGCGAAACGATTTTGTGATTTCCAGCGGCTTCAAAGGGCAACTGACCTTGCTGGCACGAATTCCGGTCACGGCGCGTCAATTCTCCAATGCATTCAGGTTGCGTTTTGTCATGAACGGCAAACCGTTCTTTGTGCCGCTCGTGCCGTTCAAAACCCCAGCCAAGACTAAAACAATCGAACCGATTACTGTCAGCGTGATTGACCCAAGCGGCAAAGCCATCGCGGGTGCGTCCTATAGGATTACCTCCGACAAAGACGGCGCTCGTTTTGCCAGCCCCGTTCTGCCCGCAGGTTATGTGCCCGTCAAAGCCGTCATCAACTCTGGCGAAGCCAAAATCATCTCGAGCACCAGCATCAAAGTCGGCAGCAAAGGCGCGAACCTTAAATTTATCGCCCAAAAGCTCGAGGGTGGGCTTGCCGTTGAAACCGTAGCTCGAGTCGGCAACGAATTGATTCCACTGCCAGGCATTGGCGTGAACATTGGCGGCAAAACTTTGGTGACCCCAGGCATTCTGGCGCTGAAACCAGGTTTGTACACCGTTGTCCCGCCCGTTTTACCCGATGCCAGCGTGCAATCGGTGCAAACCATTGTGGTTGGCGGCAAGCAAAGCAAAGTAATCATTGAATACACCGTGACCGCCCGCCTCAGTTTACAAGCCAGCCGCAGCAAACTTGGTTTGAATGAGAGCATCACCCTGACCGCCATCGCCTCGACCAAATTTCCGTACCCGATTCCAATCGTGCTCAAACTCGAGCTTCCAGAATTCCTCGAGACGCAAACCCCGAGCGACGTGAGCGCCGAGATCAGCGCCAAACAACCCGCCATTATTGTCATGCCCGCCACCGCGACGCTGCTTGGACAAGCTGACGCTGTGGCAAACCTCGAGCCATTTGGTTTAAGCGCCAAAACCCCAATTCTGGTCAGCACACCCGCCACGCTCGAGTTCTTAAAAACCGCCAGTCAAAATACTGCCGAGGCTGGCGACAAGATCAGTTTCAAGCTCGAGGTGAGAAACACGGGTGGCACAACCGCCGAGAACATTGTCCTGACCGATATTCTGCCCCAAGGTTTTGATGGAACAGACTTGAAGCAAAGCTTTAACCTGGAAGCCAAACAAAGCCAAGTTTTTACCGTCAACGCCAGCATTGCCAAAAATGCAAAAGGCAAACTCGAGAATGTGGCAAGCCTGGTTTGGAATGGGCAAACTTTAGCGGCTCGAGCTTCGGTGGTGGTCAAAGA
>JANMUC010000812.1:0-8325 GCA_031391225.1 Deinococcales bacterium | reverse complement strand
TGGCGGCTGGAGCACCTGGTGGGTTGATGGTGACGGCAATGTTGGCTTGGTTGCTTGGTTGTCCAAGGTTGTCGTTGATCGTGTACGGAATAGTTGCCGTTTCAACGAAGCCAGAAACTGGGGTAAAGGTGACTTGTCCACTTGGATTGCCAGCGAACGTGCCTTGTCCTGAAACGGTAAAGCTGGTTTGGATACCTGGAGTGTTCGGATCAAGGTCAAGGCTGCTTGGGTTAAGCGTTGTACCTGGAGCGCTCGAGTCGTTAATTATTTCATTTACCGTGACTGGATTGTTGAACAAGCCATTGCCTGTATCTGGTGTGGCAGTTGGAACACTTGGTGGGTTGATGGTCACGCTGAGGTTGGCGTTGTTGCTGGCTTGACCGAAGTTGTCTTTGACGGTGTAAGGAATGGTGGCAGTTCCGATGAAACCCGTCACTGGCGTGAAGCTGACTTGCCCATTTGAGTCGCTCGAGAATGTGCCTTTGTTTGGAACAGTCAATGTGGTTTGCACACCTGGGGTGCTTGGGTCAAGGTCGAGGGTGATTGGGTCAAGAGTTGCGCCCGTGCTGGCAGTGTCATTAGCCAAGGCTGGCAGAGTGACTGCTGTATTGAACGGCGTGACGCTCGAGTCTGGTTTGGCGATTGGGGCTGGTGGTGGTGAAACCGTGACCGTCAGTTCGACTGGGTTGCTGGCTTGACCAAAGTTGTCTTTGATCGTGTAGGACGTGGTGACCGTGCCAACAAAACCTGTGACTGGGGTAAACACAACCTTGCCTGTTGGGTCGCTCGAGAACGTGCCTTTACCAAGAATCGTGATGGTGGTTTGCACGCCTGGTTCGCTTGGGTCAAGGTCAATGCTCGAGTTGTCCAGGGTTGCGCCAGTCTTTGGGGTGTCGTTGTTGGCTGGATTCAATGTGACAGGCGTATTGAGTGGGGTGGTAATGGCGTCTGGTGTGGCAACTGGTGGTAACGGCGGTGAAACCGTGACGGTTAATGCGGCTGGGTTGCTGACTTGACCAAGACTGTCTTTGACGGTGTACGGCGTGGTTGCCGTGCCGACAAAGCCTGGGACTTGGGTGAAGCTGACTTGCCCAGTTGGATCGGTAGCAAACGTGCCTTGTCCAGCAATCGTGATCGTGGTTTGCACTCCTGGGGTGCTTGGGTCAAGATCAACCGTGGTTGGGGCAAGCGTGGTGCTCGAGGTGTCATTGCCAAGCACTGGCAGGGTGACTGGAGTGTTGTACGGGGTGATGCTCGAGTCAGGTTTGGCAATTGGGGCTGGCGGTGCAACAACGGTTACTTTTAGTTCGCCTGGGTTGGTGACTGCACCCGAGGTGTCTTTGACCGTGTACGGCGTGGTCACAACGCCCGTGAAGCCCGCGACTGGGCTAAAGGTCACGATACCTGTTGCGCTGACTGTAAATGTGCCTTTGCCTGCCACTGTGAAGCTCGAGTCTGGTGTTGCGGTGCTTGGGTCTAGGTCTACGCTGCCTGGAACAACCGTGTTGCCTGGGCTGGCGACATCGTTGGACAGCGCATCGAGGTCTACTGGGGTATTGAACGGGGTGGTGGCGCTGTCGTCAATCGCGGCTGGCACGACCACGGTGACTTTCAGGTTGGCTGGGTTGCTGGTTTGTCCGATGGTGTCTTTGATGGTGTACGGCAGGCTCGAAACACCTGTGAAGTTCAGGACTGGGGTGAAGGTCACAACGCCCGTGCTTGGGTTGAGTGTGAACGTGCCCTCGAGCAGTTTGGTGAAGCTGGTCTGCTGACCTGGGGTATTGGGGTCAAGGTCGATGGTTGTTGGGTCTAGGGTTGTGCCAGTGCCTGGAGTGTCGTTGCTGGCTGGATTAAGGTTGACTGGTTTGTTTGGCGTGGTGGTGGCTTTGTCCTCGGTTGCCACTGGGGCAGGAGTTCCAGCCACCGTGACCGACAAGTTTGCAGGGTTAGAGGTTGTTCCGAAGTTATCTTGAATGGTGTACGGCGTGGTTGAAGTTCCAACGAAGCCATTCACTGGCGTAAACGTCACCACGCCGCTCGAGTTGACGCTGAACGTACCCTCATTTGATTTGGAGAAGCTGGTCTGCTGACCTGGGGTATTGGGGTCAAGGTCAAGGCTGCTCGAGTTGAGTGATGCGCCCGTGCTGGCGGTATCGTTGCTTGGGGCGTTCAAGGTGACTGGCGTGTTGAATGCCGTGTTGGTGCTGTCTGGCGTGGCGACCGGTGCGGCAGGTGGCGTGATCGTGACACTCAAGTCGGCTTGATTGCTTGGGGTGCCGTAGTTGTCTTTGATCGTGTACGGCGTGGTGGCATTGCCAACAAATCCATTGACTGGAGTAAAGGTAACTTGCCCACTTGGGTCGCTCGAGAAAGTGCCTTTTCCAGGAACGGTGAAGGTACTTTGGATGCCTGCTGTGGCTGGGTCAAGATCGAGTGTGGTTGGAGTGAGGCTTGCACCCGTGCTGGCGATGTCGTTGCTTGGCGCATTCAATACAACTGGCGTATTAAATGGTGTGCTGGCAGTGTCATTGGTTGCCACTGGCGCAACTGGCGGCGCAACCGTGACCGTGATATTGGCAACGTTGCTGCTCTGCCCAAGGCTGTCATTGATGGTGTACGGAATACTCGAGCTTCCCACAAAGCCTGTGACTGGCGCGAAGCTGACTTTGCCAGTCAGATCACTCGAGAATGTACCTTGTCCCGCCACCGTGAAGCTGCCTTGAATTCCTGGGGTATTGGGGTCAAGGTCAACGTCGGTGAGCGCAAGGCTTGTGCCTGTGCTCGAGGTGTCATTGCTTGGCACATTTAAGGTGACGGGTGTATTGAACGGTGTGCTGCTGCTGTCGTCCTTGGCAACTGGGGCTGGCGGTGGTGTGACCGTGACGGCAATTTGCCCTGGGTTGGTGATCGCGCCGCTCGAGTCGAGCATGGTGTAGGGGGTGCTGGATGTTCCGACAAATCCTGAAACTGGTGTAAAGGTGACTGTGCCACTTGGGTTGAGGGCGAATGTGCCCTCGAGCGGTTTGGTGAACGTGGTTTGCTGCCCAGAAGTGTTTGGGTCAAGGTCGGTGGTGCTGGCGACCATGATTTGCCCTGGACCGGCAATGTCGTTGGTAATTGGTGTGATATCAACTGGAGTGTTGAACGGCGTGCTTACCGTGTCATCGGCGGCGGCTGGTACGCCCACCGTCACCAAAATCGTGGCTGGGCTGCTGATTTGACCAAGGCTGTCGGCAATCGTGTATGGCGTGCTCGAGGGTCCTTTAAAGCCATTCACTGGTGTGAAGGTGACTGTGCCACTTGGATTGAGGCTGAACGTGCCCTCACTTGGTTTGGTGAATGTGGTTTGCTGCCCTGGGGTGCTTGGGTCAAGATCAATGCTCGAGTTGTCCAAGGTGACGCCCGTGCCTGGGGTGTCATTGCTTGGCGCGTTGAGGGTGACTGGCGTGTTCGGTGGAGTCACAGCGCTGTCGTTGCCTGCCACTGGTGCGGCTGGAGGCGTGATCGTGACCGTCAGGTTGGCGCGGTTGCTGATTTGACCAAAATTGTCTTTGATCGTGTAGGGCGTGGTGACTGTGCCCACAAAATTGTTCTCTGGGGTAAAGGTTACGTTGCCGCTTGCGTCGCTCGAGAATGTGCCTTGTCCAAGAACAGTGAAGCTGGTTTGTTTGCCTGGGGTGTTCGGGTCAAGATCGAGCGTGGTCAGGTCAATGGTTGCGCCCACGCCTGGGACATCGTTGTTTGGTGCATTCAAAATCACTGGTGTGTTCAGTGGCGTGGTCGTGCTGTCATCCTTGGCGGTTAAACCCAGTGGTGGGTTGACCGTCACCGTTAGGGCAGCTTGGTTGGAGGTCTGACCAAGGTTGTCATTGATCGTGTACGGCGTTGAAACCGTACCCGAGAAGCCCGAGACTGGGGTAAACGTAACCTTGCCAGTTGGGTCGCTCGAGAATGTGCCCTTACCCAGAACCGTGATGGTGATTTGAATGCCTGGAGTGTTTGGGTCGAGATCAACGGTGGCTTTGTCAATGCTTGCCCCAGCGCCTGCGGTGTCGGTGTTTGGAGCGTTCAAATCCACTGGGGTATTGAACGGCGTGCTTGCCGTTTCTGGCGTGGCGGTTGGAGCAACCGCAAATGCCATTGTCACCGTGGCTGGACTTGGGTCTTTCTGACCTGCCGCATCAACGGCGGCAACCGTAAAGACCACAATTTGATCGCCCGCTTGCGGGTCAACCGTTAACTTGCTTGGGTCGTAACTCGAGAAGCAAGCTGGAACGGTTGTGATGGCAGTGCCGTTGTAAGACACGGCGGCGTTGCTTGGCAAAGTTTCAACGCAAATACCAGTTGCCGTAATTGGTGTGGTGCTGTCTTCAGGGTCGGTGAATTTGATGGTTGGTGCTGCGGCAGCACCCGTTGGATTGCCTTGCAACGCTGGGTTGGTGACGCTGGTATCAGGCAGTTGCTCGAGACCAAAGTTCTTGCCCGTGGTGTTGGTTGTGCCAGTGTTGAAACTGAGAATACTAGGAGTTGTTCCAACCCAATTGGTTGGTAAAACTGGAGTGTTATAGCTCGAGCCGACGGTTGGGGCGTTGGTGGTGACGAGCACTTTCACGTCGTTGCTTGGAGCAACACTTGTGAAGGTGTACGTACCGTCTGCGGCAACTGGGACAACCGCAATCACAACGCCGCTCGAGTCTGTTAAGACCGCGTTCAACGTGCCAGTGTTCGTACCTGTTTCAATCCCGTCAATGGCGGCGTTACCGTTGGCGTCATCCCAGACTTTGCCAGCAATCGTCAGGCTGTCAAATGGCACTTGGGCACTGACAACTGGGCTGGTTTTGCCTGCGGCATCGGTGACTTTAAACGGAATGCTGACGGTCACGACACCATCGGTTGGGTCTACAGTCAGAGTGTTTGCCGCAAGGCTGCCGTCTGCTTGGGCGGGAATGGTCACGCCACCAATTGGGAAGCTGGTGTAATTCGTGCCGTTGATCGTGATGCTGGTCGCATTGCTTGGAAAACTGGTGAAAGTGTAGCTTGCGATTTTTGCGCCATCTTCTGGGTCCGTACCGCTAAAAATGCTGCTGGTAATTGGCGCTTGGCTCGTGCCCGTCGGGTTGGGTTGCCCTGCGTTTGTTCCCGCAACGGCAGTTGGTGGTTGCTCGAGTCCGAAATCTTTGTTGGTGACGCTCGAGACGCCAGAGTTGAAACTGAGTACGGTCGGTGTGGTGTTTAACCAAGTGGCTGGCAGAACGCTCGAGAGCACCGTGCTGCCCACAGTTGGGATTGCTGTTGTGACCAGCAATTTCAGATCGGTGTTTGGCAAAATCTGAACGAAGTTGTATGTGCCATCGCTGGCAACTGGCACAACCGCGATCACAACACCGCTCGAGTCGGTCAGAACAGCGTTCAAGCCTCCTGTATTTGTGCCTGCCTCAGTGCCATTAATGGTTTGGCTGCCGTCAGAATCGTTCCAAACTTTGCCGCTTAAAGCAATTGGTGTAAATGGGATACTGGCGGTTACAGGTGCACTGGTCTTGCCTGCATTGTCCGTGACTGCGAACGAAACATCAACAGTTACAGCCCCGTCGATGGGGTCAATTTTGACTGCCCCTGCTGGGATTGCTCCAGCCACAGCAGTCACATCCACGCCATCCACTGGGAAGGTGCTCGAGGTGTAGTTTGTGCCGTTGATCGTGATGCTGGTGGCGTTGCTTGGGAAATTTGTGATCGTGAACTTCGTGACCGTGCCATCGCTATCTGTTCCTGCAAACGCATTGGTTGGCACGTCAACACTGTTTGTTCCCGTTGGATTTGGAATCGCAGCCACAGGTGTGGTGCTGGCAACGGGTGGCTGCTCGAGACCAAAGTCTTTGTTGGTGATGCTCGAGACTCCAGAGTTAAAGCTGAGGGTGGTTGGCGTGGTGTTCGTCCAGGCGGCTGGCAAGGTGCTGGTTGCAAGGGTTGTGCCAATCGCTGGGCTGGCAGTGGTCACAAGCAACTTGACATCTGTATTTGGTGGAATTTGAGCAAAGCTGTATGTGCCGTCGCTGGCGACTGCTGCAACTGCAATCACTTTGCCACTCGAGTCGGTCAGAACCGCATTCAAACCCCCAACGTTTGTGCCTGGTTCTGTGCCGTTAATGGCGGCATTGCCGTCAATATCGTTCCAAACTTTGCCACTTAAAGCAATGGGTGTAAATGGAACGCTGGCAGTCACAGGCGCACTGGTTTTGCCTGCATTGTCGGTGACCGTAAATGGAATATCAACTGTTGTTAAACCATCGTTCGGATCAACTTTGACTGCGCCCACTGGGAACGAACCTGCAACGGCAGGAACATCAACGCCACCCACTGGGAAGTTGCTCGAGGTGTAGGTGACACCGTTGATGGTCAGGCTGTCGGTGTTTGTTGGAAATGTCGTGATCGTGAACTTTGTGATCGTCCCGTCGGGGTCAGTGCCCGCAAAAGCATTGCTTGGCACGTCCGCAGTGTTTGTGCCTGTTGGATTTGGAATCGCAGTTACAGGTGTGGTGCTGGCGACTGGGGGTTGCTCGACACCAAAGTTCTTGCCAGTCACGCTCGAGATTCCAGTGTTGAAACTGAGTGTGGTGGGGGTCGTGTTCGTCCAAGTGGTTGGCAGGGTGCTGGTCGTTACGATGTCACCCACGGCTGGAGTTGCGGTGGTGACGAGTACTTTGACATCGCTGCTTGGGGCAACGCCATCAAAGAAGTACGTGCCGTCAGCGCCCACTGGCACAACGGCGATCACCAAGCCGCTAGCGTCGGTCAGAATGGCGTTCAAACCGCCCGCATTCGTGCCTGGTTCGCCCAAAGCGGCAATCGTTTGGTTGCCGTCAATGTCGTCCCAGACTTTGCCTGAAATGGTGATGGTATCAAATGGAACTCGAGCGATGCTTGGGTCGCTGGTTTTGCCCGCGTTGTCAGTTGCCACGAATGGGATACCAACCGTTAACGCACCGTCTTTTGGATCAACTTTGACAGTGCTAGCAAGCATGACACCAGCCACGGCAGGCACTTCAATGCCGCTAATTGGGAAGCTCGAGGCAGTGTAGCTGATGCCGTTGATCGTGATGCTGTCCGCATTGCTCGGAAAACCTGTGATCGTGAATTTGGTGACCGTACCATCAGCGTCGGTTGCCGCGAAGATGCTCGAGTCAACAGGTGCTTTGTTTGTACCTGTTGGGTTTGGTTGCGTTGCTGCCACGCCGCCCGTGCTGATCGGTGGTTGTTCAACACCAAAGTTTTTGCCTGTGATGCTCGAGACGCCAGAGTTGAAGCTGAGGGTTGTCGCTGTGGTGTTCGTGTAGGTTGTCGGTAAAGTGCTTGAGGTTAGGTTGTCACCGACGGCAGGACTTGCCGTTGTGATCAGGACTTTGACATCGGCGTTCGGTGGGATTTGTGCGAAGCTATACGTCCCGTCCGCACCCACTGGCACAACTGCAATAACAGCATCGCTCAAGTCGGTCAGAACCGCGTTCAAACCTCCTGCGTTCGTCCCAGTTTCAGCGCCGTTGATTGCAGCATTGCCGTCAATGTCGTTCCAGACTTTGCCACTTAAAGCAATTGGCGTGAATGGAATTTTCGCTGTGACTGGCGCACTGGTTTTACCTGCATTGTCCGTGACCGTAAATGGAACATCCACAGTTACAGCCCCATCAACTGGGTCAACCTTGATTGCCCCCGTTGGAATTGCTCCTGCAACGGCGGTGACCTCCACGCCGCCAATTGGGAACGTGCTCGAGGTGTAACTTGTGCCGTTGATCGTGATGCTGTCCGCGTTTGTTGGGAAATCTGTGATCGTGAATTTATTGATCGTGCCGTCAAGATCAGTACCGACAAAGGCGTTTGATGGCACATCGGCGCTGTTCGTACCTGTTGGATTTGGAATCGCTGGAACTACAACCGTCGAAGCCACTGGTGGTTGCTCGAGTCCAAAGTCCTTACCAGTCACGCTCGAGATTCCAGTGTTAAAGCTCAGGGTGGTTGACGTGGTATTGATCCAAGTGGCTGGCAGAATACTCGAGAGCATGGTGCTGCCCACGGTTGGGTTGGCGGTGGTCACCAAGACTTTGACATCGGTGTTTGGTGTCAAATCACTGAACTTGTACGTGCCATCCGCTGCAACTGGCACAACGGCAATCACCAAACCGCTAGCGTCGGTCAGAACGGCGTTTAAGCCTCCTGCGTTCGTGCCTGGCTCAGAATTGATTGCCTGATTGCCGTCAATATCATTCCAGACCGTGCCTAAAATCTCGAGCGCGGTAAATGGCATGGTCACGGTGGCTGGTGTTAAGTCTTTAC
>JANMUC010000529.1:0-1458 GCA_031391225.1 Deinococcales bacterium | reverse complement strand
GGTTTTGCCCGCGCCGTTCGTGCCGAGTAACGCCACGATCTTGCCTTTGGGAACCTCGAGACTGACGCCGCGCAACACCTGCACAATGTCGTGATAAACAACCTCAATGTTGTTCACCGCAAGTTGAATAATCCCCAGGTCTTTTGGGTGGGTGGTTGCAGCGCGGCTTGGGTCATGGTTGTTCTCCGTGATTTGAATGTTGGCATTTGTTTGGGTGTTCGTCCGTAATGTTCGTCCGTAGGGGATGGTCTCAGACCATCCCCTACACCATCCTCTACAGAATTTTTAGCGTCCTGGATGAATCGCTTTAAAGGTTTTGGAAACCACACCAGCGTTCAGAACAACCCATTTGCCTTTTTTGGCTTTGAAAATCCGCAAGTTCTGGCTGCCTGTGTGATCGTCCTTGTCGTAGGTGACTTTGGCAAGTGTGAATGGGCAAGCGTAAGAACCCGTTTTGTTCATGCCCAAAAGCTGTTGGTAAATGCTGGTTTTGTTGACATCACCTTTTAAAGCGGCGCGGCGTGAGGCTTCGACCATAATGCTGGCGGCTGTCGCTCCGGCGGTGTAATGGACGCTCGAGGCTTCGGCTTCGCTGCGTTTGCCCAAGGCTGCCATACTGCGAATGATTTGCATTCCGTTCTGGCTGGACTCATCGTAAAGGTAATAACCGGTTGTCCATAAAAAGTTTTCACTGGCAGCACCGGCAAGGCTAATCAGGTCGTCACCGCCAGCGTAATGTGCGCCGAGTTGTTGGATTTTCTTATCCAAGCCTAAACGTTTGGCATCTTTGAGAATATTTGAAACAGGACCATAAGTGTTCTGATGCAAAATATGCGTCACACCCAAGCTTTCGTAACGTTTTAAAAGTGCAGTATTGTCTAAATTGTTCGCGCCGACTTCATCGGTGGCGACAACGGTCAAACCCAGTTTTTCGGCGGCACGTTTGGCATCGAAAGCAGGCAAGCGACCAAATGGGCTTGGATTGACGATAAATGCAATTTTGGCATTCTTGTTTTCATTCGCCACGTACTCGACCAAGCTGACCAGTTGTTCGGAGTAACTCGAGATCGGCAAGAAAATGTAATCCCCATCTGCACCCTCGAGCAAACCAACGTGATAAGTGCCCATGACGGCAGGAATTTGAAGCTCGCGTAACAAACCGCGAATCTGTAACGAACCACCTGTTGAGTACCCCAAGAACGCATCAATTTTATCGCCCTGTGCCCAATCCTCAAGGTTGCGTTGGGTTTTAGAATTGTCGTAATTGTCATCTCGGGTTTCGCATTTGACCGCGTACCCTGGAATCAAGTTTTTATCGGCGGTGTATTTGCAGTAATCCGCCACGCCAAGCGCGTACTTGCTGCCCGCGTCCGAGGTGGGTCCTGTGATCGCGCCCGACCAACCCAAATTCAGGGTTTTTTGCGCCCCTGCGCTCGAGATCAAACCGAATATGGCAAC
>JANMUC010000490.1:0-8020 GCA_031391225.1 Deinococcales bacterium | reverse complement strand
CTGCCCGCGCTGGCAACCCTGGCAATTTTTTCCTTCACCTGGCGTTGGAATGATTTTATCTGGTCGTTTATCGTGCTCTCGAGCGAAAGCAAATCCTCACTGCAACTTGCTCTGGCACGGCTGACCGGTCAAGCGGGTATCGAATGGAGCACCTTGCTTGCCTCGACGGTGATTACCATGCTGCCAATTTTGATTGTCTTTTTGTTGTTGCAGCGCTACTTTTTAAGCAACGCCACCGCAGGCAGCGTGAAAGGATGAATGGGATGCTCGAGGGAAAACGCGCGGTTGTGACTGGTGGCAGCGGCATTCTTGGGCGTGTGATGGCTCGAGCGCTGGCAGAGGACGGGGCAACCGTATACTTGGGTGCTCGGACGCTCGAGAGTGCCGAAAAAGCGATTGAGGCGGTCTTAAAAGACGACCCTGCAAGAGAAACACTCATCAGTCGCTTGAAACCACTGATTTTTGATGTTCTGAATGCCGCATCCTTACAAGAAGCCGCCGCTCGAGTTGAGGCTGACGGTGGCGCGGATATTTTGGTCAACGGCGCTGGTGGCAATCGTCCTGCGGCCTCAACCACGCCTGAAAAGGACTTTTTCGCGCTTGATCTGGCAGGGGTTGAAGAGGTCATGAACCTCAATTTTCAAGGCACGCTGCTCTCTACCCAAGCCTTTGCCGCGAGCATGGCAAAGCGTGGCGAGGGCAGCATCGTCAACATCACCAGCATGGCAGCCGTCAAACCACTCACTCGAGTCGTTGGTTACAGCGCTTCCAAGGCAGCCGTCGTGAATTTTACGCAGTGGTTGGCGGTGCACTTGGCGCAAGCGTATGGCGCTGGCTTACGGGTCAACGCGCTTTCGCCAGGGTTTTTCCTGACCGAACAAAACCACTACCTGATGGTCTTACCCGACGGCAGCCTGTCTGACCGTGCCAAGAGCATTCTGGCGCACACGCCACACAATCGTTTTGGCGCTGCCGAGGATTTGGTCAGCACCTTGCGCTGGTTGGTCTCTCCTGCCAGCAAGTTTGTCACAGGCACGCACATTCCAGTGGATGGTGGCTTTAGCGCCTTCGGAGGTGTCTGATGGAAGCGCTGCAAACTCGAGCCAGCGCTTGGACTGTGCCCGAAGATTATTTGTTCGACACCGAACCAGTGGTGCGCGACACCGCAATCAAGCTTTTTGACGAATCTCGAGCCTTGGGTTTGATCTGCCCGCACGGTCATGTCAATCCGAACTTACTCGCAGACCCTCACGCCAGATTCGCCAACCCAACCGATCTTTTCATTCGTCACGATCACTATATTTTTAGGTTGCTGTACTCGCAAGGCATCCCGCTCGAGCAACTGGGTGTGGGGGCAATCGAAGGTCAATATGACCCGATCAGCGCCTGGGAAATCTTCTGCCAGCATTTTCATTTGTTTGACGGCACACCCACGGGCATGTGGTTGCGGCTCGAATTCACGCAACTGTTTGACATTAATGAAAAACCGAATGCAAAAAATGCTCGAGCCATTTACGACCAGATTCAAGCCTTGCTGCTGACACCAGCTTTTACACCTCGAGCCTTGTTTAACCGTTTTGGTATCGAAGTTCTCGCCACCACCGACACGGCAGAAAGTGATTTAACTTCGCACCTCAGCGCCCAAACAGGTGGCTACCGCATGATCCCAACCTTTAGACCAGACGGCGTGTTGCAAATGCACAATCCTGGTTGGAAGCAGCGCCTCGAGCGTCTTGAGGCGATCAGTAATCAAAGCATCAGCAGTTATGCCGACCTTCTGCAAGCACTACAAACCCGCCGGCAAGCCTTTCTCGAGGCTGGAGCAACCGCCAGCGATCACAGCACCGCCACGGTTAACATCGCACCTCTAACGGACGCTCGAGCCGAACAATTGTTCGCCCTGGCACTGGCGGGAAACCTCAACCCCGAACAAGCCGAGCAACTCGAGGGTCATGCACTGTTCGACCAAGCCAAGCTCAGTGCTGAAGTGGACGGTCTGGTGATGCAAATGCATTTGGGCGTGACCCGCAACCACAACACGGCACTTTCTCGGCGTTACGGTTCGGACATGGGCGCGGACATTCCACACGCCGTCAACTGGACCAAGGGTTTACAACCACTGCTCGAGCACTACGGCAATCACACCCCAACCAAACAACTGAATCTGATTCTCTTTACCCTCGATGAAAGCACCTACGGGCGTGAACTCGCCCCTCTTGCCGGGCATTATCCCAGCCTTCGCCTTGGACCACCCTGGTGGTTTTTTGACAGCCTCTTGGGGATTGAACGCTACCTCGATGCGGTCAGCGAAACCGCCACCTTGCACAACACCGCCGGCTTCAACGACGACACTCGAGCCTTCCCCAGTATTCCCGCCCGTCATGAAGTCTGGCGGCGCAGCGTGGCAAACTGGCTGGCACGCAAAGTCAGTCGTGGCATCCTGGATTTTTCTGAAGCCTCGAGCCTGATGAAACTCTGCGCCCATGATCTGGCACTCAAAGCGTACAATCTCGAGACTTAAACATTTTCGGGCATTGGTGCGCGAGGCGCACCCTACAAACCCATAATGCAATTTTCATTTAGTTCACCATTGCTCGAACTTCATTTCCGCTCCTCGAGATAGAACTAGAACTTCCTTCTCTCCTCGGAGAGAAGGGTTGGGGATGAGAGGGAGAAGAATTTCGCACCTCTCGAGATAGAACGGAGTTTTATGTCTTTAAAAGGTTTACTTTTCCCGCAGCAAAACCACCATCGCAACCTGATTGACACCTCGGGAATCTGGGAATTTCAAGCCGACCCAAACGAGGTTGGCGAACTCGAGCAGTGGTTTTTGTCATTGCCCAGTCCACGTTTTATTCCTGTTCCTGGAACTTGGAACGATTTATTCGATGACCTCAAAAATTACCTTGGCTTGGCTTGGTATCGTAAATCTTTGGTCATGCCTGCTTCTTGGCGTGGTCAGCGGGTTTTTTTGCGGGTTGGTTCTGCCAATTACGAGGCGAAAATCTGGGTGAATGGCACGTTTTTATCGAGCCATCACGGTGGGCATTTGCCTTTTGTCACGGACATCACCGATGCGCTGGTGTGGGATAAGCCTAACGTGATTGCAATTTCGGTTGAGAACAAGCCACTGCCCGAACGTGTTCCTTCAGGTCCAACACCGACGGGCGGTTTGTTCGGAGGACCGTTCACAGGTTATCCAGCGACCACCTATGACTTTTTTCCATATGCTGGTTTGCAACGTGCCGTGCTGCTGTATTCCGTACCCGAAACGCAAATTGAGGATCTGACGGTGATGACAACGATTGATGGCGAAGACGGGTTGCTCGAGGTGAGGGTGAAAACTTCGGGCAAATCAGCATACGGTGGCAAAATCCAACTCGAGAATTTGGTGACTGACTTCGAGTTAATCAATGGCGAAGCGACTGCAAAAATGCGTGTTCCCAAGGCGCGGTTATGGTCGCCCGAAGACCCGCATTTGTACGCGCTGACGGTGACGCTCGAGGATGCTGGGAACGTGATTGATTCGTACACCCTGAACGTTGGTATTCGCACGATTGAAGTCAGAGGCGATCAGATTTTACTCAACAACTCCCCAATTTACTTGACTGGCTTTGGTCGTCACGAAGATTTTCCGATTTCGGGGCGTTCCACCAACTTGTCGGTGATCGTGCGTGATCTCGAGTTAATGCGTTGGATGGGAGCGAATTCGTTTCGTGCCACGCATTACCCGCATTCGGAAGAGACTGCACAACTGGCAGATAAATTGGGTATTTTGATCATTGCCGAAATTCCGGCGGTGTCATTTAATTTTGCCGACAGCGACGAACTGATTGAGGCGCGGTTTGCTCAGTGTCAGGTGCAACTCGAGGAACTGATTCAACGTGATAAAAACCATCCGAGCGTGATCGTCTGGAACATTGCCAACGAACCGATGGTGGGCAATCCCTTAACGGGTGGCGGCAGTGAGCACGGGACGCAGATGGGTTTGAAGGTTTTTGAAGCGCTTTACAAGCAAGCCAAAAGCCATGATCCAAGCCGTCCTGTAACGTTGGTTGGCGTGATGAATGGACCTCGAGCCTGGTTGGATGTCACTGATTTTATCAGCATCAACCGTTACAACGGTTGGTACGCCCAGGTTGGACAGTTGGATGTCGGCATTCTTGAACTCGAGAAAGAAATTGATGAAATTTACGCAACTTACAAAAAACCTATTCTCTTTACCGAATTTGGTGCCGACACGATAGCTGGAATGCACAATCAACCGAGTGAGATGTGGACTGAAGAATACCAAGTCGAATTCTTGCGTGAATACCTCGACCTGGCAGACAAAAAACCTTATGTTGTCGGAATGCAAATGTGGGTCTTTGCCGATTTCAAAACGGGTCAAGGTATTTTTCGCGTCAACGGTCTGAACCACAAGGGGGTGTTTACCCGTGATCGTCGTCCTAAAATGGCAGCGCATTTTTTAAAATCCCGTTGGAAGAAAAACTAAATTCATTCAAGCTCGAATGTTGTTTTAGAATTGGAGGCATACGTTGACATTACTTGCACACGCCACAACCAAACCAGGAGAATTGCTCGAGGAGCAAACCATACGGCAAACCTTGTCCTCGCTTGAGGGTCGGTTTATGGGTCAAAAAATTCTGGTCTTGATTCCAGATCACACGCGCACATTGCCACTGCCGCAATTGTTTAAAATGTTGGTCGAGGTTTTTCATGACACTGCCCAGCTCGATTTTATGGTGGCGCTCGGCACACACCCGCCACTGGATGAAGCACAACTCTTAAAACTGGTGGGCATCAGCTTTGATGAGCGTAGCAGCACTTTCAAACACGTTGGTTTATTAAATCACGCTTGGCAAGACCCGAATGCTTTGCAAACTGTCGGGGTTGTCCTGCGAGCCAGGGTGCAGGAAATCGCGGGAGAATACTGGCATCCAACACTTGGCGGCGATGTGCAGGTGCGGCTGAATCGGGCAGCACTCGAGGCGGATCAACTCGTGATTCTGGGACCCACTTTTCCACATGAGGTCGTAGGATTTTCGGGGGGCGCAAAGTATTTGTTCCCGGGGATTAGCGGTGCGGACATGATTAATGTGACGCACTGGTTGGGTGCTTTGGCGGGGATCAAAAAAACCATTGGCGTGAAAGACACACCCGTTCGCGCCCTGATCCACGAGGCAGCAAGTCATGTGCCAACGCCAATCACCTTAATTTCTTTGGTTGTGCAAGGCGCGGGTTTGTCAGGCATCTTCGTAGGCGATCACATCACAGCTTGGGGTGCGGCTGCCGACCTCTCGAGCCAGCGCCAAATCGTTTGGGTGGACAAACCCTTCAAGCGCGTTTTGTCGTGCGCTCCGCAGATGTACGACGAGTTGTGGACGGCAGGCAAAGCCATGTACAAGCTCGACCCTGCGCTGGCAGATGACGGTGAATTGATTATTTACGCGCCGCACCTGAGCGAGGTCAGTTTGGTGCATGGAAAATACATCTTCGAGATTGGTTATCACAGCGTGCCATATTTCTTAAACCAGTGGGAGCGTTTCGCGCACGTGCCGCTTGGTGTGGTGGCACACAGCACACACGTCCGAGGCAGTGGCGCATGGATCAACAATCAAGAGCAGTGCCGCATCAAAGTCACGCTTGCCAGCCGTATCAGTCCCGAAGATTGCGCTCGGTTAAACTTGGGATACTTGAACCCAGATACGATCAACATCGAGGATTTTGCGGGACAAGAAGATCAGGGCATTTTGCTGGTTCGCAAAGCCGGTGAAACCCTTTACCGCGTCAAGGAAACCAGATGAGCAACAAGGTTTCACTCGAGTTTAGCGAAATCAGCCAGCGTTTACACGCCCTGGTTTTGCCCGAATTTGACGCGGTGGTTGGCATCGCTCGAGGTGGTTTGCTGCCCGCCAGTTTGGTCGCGCATCAACTCGAGCTACCGCTTTATTTAATACAACTCAATTACCGTGATGATGCCAATAAACCCCATAGAACTGCGCCTGAATTGCAAAGCCCGCTCGAGTTTGACCTGCGTGGTAACCGGGTGTTGCTGGTTGATGATGTCAGCGTCAGCGGTGCGACTTTCAATGTCGCTCGAGAACTCTTAATTGGCGCAAGCATCACGACCCTGGCTTGCAAGGGCAAAGCCGATTTTGTTTTGTTTCCCGAGGTTGCTGCTTGTGTGATTTGGCCTTGGAATCTTTCATGACTCGAGCCATTGTTGTCATGGGTGTTTCAGGCTCAGGCAAAACCACGCTTGGCACAGCTTTAGCCAAAAAATTAAATTGGACTTTTGCCGATGCCGACGATTACCACCCACCCGCCAATGTTCAGAAAATGGAAAGCGGTGAAGCCCTGACCGACGCTGACCGTGAACCGTGGTTATTGCGTTTGCGAGCACTGGTCGAACAGCAGCTTCTCGAGCAACGCCCTTTGGTGTTGGCATGTTCGGCGCTCAAAGCCAGTTACCGAGACATTCTGACCGCCAAGCTCGAGGGTGTCCAAGTGGTGTTCTTGAATGGCAGCCGTGAACTGCTCGCCCAGCGCATGAAAAGCCGCGAGCATTTTATGCCAGCCAGTTTGCTCGAGTCTCAATTGAGAACGCTCGAGCCTCCACAGGACGCGATTGTGCTTGACATTGGTCAAACGATTGAGATCATGGTGCGCGAAGTGATGGCGCAATTACAAGAAAACTAAATTTTGGAGGGAAAGACATGCAATCAGACATTGGCGTTATTGGTTTGGCAGTCATGGGCGAAAATCTTATTTTGAACATGGCTTCTAAAGGCTTTCAGGTTTCAGCATTTAACCGCACCACCGAAAAAGTCAAAGAATTTATTCAAGGACGCGCCGCAGGAAAAAGCATTACGGGCGCGTACTCGATCAAAGAACTCGTGTCGCAACTTTCAAGCCCACGCAAAATCATGCTGATGGTCAAAGCGGGCGATGCTGTGGACGCCACGATTGCACGACTTACCCCGTTGCTCGAGCCTGGTGACATTGTGATAGACGGTGGTAACAGCCACTTTGTTGACACCAACCGCCGCACCAAAGAACTTGCCGCGCAGGGTTTATTGTTTGTTGGCACAGGCGTTTCGGGCGGTGAAGAAGGCGCGTTGCTGGGACCGAGCATCATGCCTGGTGGCAATCCAGCAGCTTGGGAAGCAGTCAAACCAATTTTTCAAGCGATTTCCGCCAAAGTCAGCGACGGTTCACCCTGCTGCGATTGGGTAGGGCAGGATGGCGCGGGTCATTTTGTCAAAATGGTTCACAACGGCATCGAATACGGCGACATGCAAATGATTAGCGAGGCGTACAGTTTGCTGCGTGGCGTGGTGAAAATGAGCAACAGCGAAATCGCCGCCACTTTTTCCGAATGGAACAAAGGCGAACTGGACAGTTACTTGATCGAAATTACCGCCGAAATCCTGACCAAAAAAGACGAACAAACCGGCAAGGATTTGATTGACGTGATCCTCGACGCGGCAGGGCAAAAAGGCACAGGCAAATGGACTTCGGTCACAGCGCTTGACGTTGGTGCACCGAGCAGCACCATTGCCGAAGCGGTCTTTGCACGGTGCATCAGCGCCCTGAAAGAAGAACGCCTTGCCGCCTCGGGTTTGTTTGAAGCACCAAACCTTGAGTTTACGGGCGATAAAACCGTTTTTATTGAACAAGTGCGTCAAGCCTTGTATGCCAGCAAAATTTGTTCTTACGCCCAAGGTTATCAACTCATGCAGATGAGTGCTAAAGAATTTGCTTGGCAACTCAATTACGGCGCAATCGCCTTAATGTGGCGCGAAGGTTGCATTATTCGGGCGCGTTTTCTCGAGAACATCAAAGCGGCGTATGACAAAAACCCAGCTTTGGCAAATTTGTTGCTTGACCCGTACTTTACCAGCATCATCAAAACCAATCAGTCGGCTTGGCGGCAAGTGGTGGCAACCGCCAGTTTGCACGGGGTTTGGATTCCAACCTTTGCTTCGGCATTGGCGTATTTTGACGGGTATCGCTC
>JANMUC010000371.1:0-2487 GCA_031391225.1 Deinococcales bacterium | reverse complement strand
TTCCAGAGGTCCTAAGGTAATTGATGTTTCTCGAGCTTCCAAGGCGGTTTTAAGCAATTTTGCCGCGCGTCCTGGCAGCGTTCCTTCGGGCATTCCAGCGCCCACAGGGTTTGAGAGTCGCAAGACCACACCGTCTACCTGGTCGGTCAAACTGGCTTGAACCACCAAGGCGCTGGCAGCCAGTTTGGTGATGCCGTACTGACCGTCGGGGCGGGTGGGCGCATCTTCGGTTAGGGCATTCTGATTTTGGGGCATGCCGTACTCGGCGGCTGATCCAATATGAACCAGTCGGGCATTGGGTGCCTTTTGCCTGATCGCTTCGAGGAGATTTGTGACCACCAAAATATTGTCACGCACCAATTCAAAACGAGTTCCCAAGGTGCGCCCAGCGCAATTGATGATAGCGCTGGGTTGATGCTGCTCGAGCGCATTTTGCAATGCCCCGAGGTTGGTCAGGTCGAGTACTTGATGCAAGCCAGTGTCGCGGTGTCCAAAACCGAGCATCTCAAAACCTTGTTGCTCGAGTTCGCTTTGAACGTGCCGACCCAGAAATCCTGCGGCACCAAAAAGAAGTAACCTTGGCATGTTAACTTTTGGGCAAGAAATGATCGTGAAGTTCGACAAATTGCTTGTTCGCCAGGTCGTAATCTTCGGGGCGTCCAATGTCGAGCCAGTAGCCATTAAAACGGAAACTGGCAGGATAATCCTCTCGAGCCAGCAAATCGAGCATCAAGTTATCAAAACCGAAGGGTACGCCAACTGGGTAACGCTCGAGGGTCTTTTTCGATAAGCCGTACACGCCCATCGACACGTCGTAATTCAGCGTTGGCTTTTCGGTGAAGGTTTTGATCAGACCATCTTCGCCCTCCAAAACACCAAAATCAATTTTCACGTCGCGCAGGTACGTGCCAACCGTCAACGGTCTGCCCGAGGCGGCATGGGTTTTTAAAAGCGTGCCGTAATTCAGATCGGTCAGAATATCGCCGTTCATGACCAAAAAGTGATCGGGCAGTTTGTCCAACAAACTTAAAATAGGTCCGATGGTGCCAAGGGGCGTGTCCTCGTAAGCGTAATCCACCTCGAGGTTCCAACGGTCACCGCCGCGCACGTACGCTTCGATCATTGGTCCCAAATGCCCGAGGGCAATCGTGATGCTGGTAAAACCAAAATATTTCAGTTGACGCAAGACCACTTCAAGAATCGCGCATTCATCACCCAAAGGAACAAGTGGTTTTGGCATGGTGGTCGTGTAGGGACGAAGACGAACGCCTTTACCGCCGGCAAGAATGACTGCGTGCATGGTTAAACCTCCAAAAGAAAGTAGACGACTCCCGAATGATAATCAAAGAAAATCGTAGGGGCGAGGCATGCCTCGCCCTTGGTTAAACATTGTATTGATCGGTCTTGTAGCGTGCCAGGTTTTGCGGATTCATAAACCATTCGGCGGTTTGTCTTAAACCCTCCTCGAGCGAGACGAGCGGTTTCCAAGAGGTCAATGATTGCAATTCGGAGCTGTCACAGACAAGGCGCATCACTTCGGAGGCATCTGGGCGCAAACGGGCGGCATCCTCGAGCACGGCAACTTCGCGGTTCATGACTTTGGCAACCAAATTGACCATGTCGCCGACAGAAATTTCTGTGCCAGAGCCAGCATTTAAGGTTTTGCCGTTGACTTTTTCCAGCGGCGCGGTGCCGACCGCAACGAAGGCGGCGGCGGTATCGGTCGCAAAATTAAAATCACGGGTGGGGGTCAGTGCGCCCAAGGTGATCTCTCTTTTTCCTGCGGCAATCTGAGAAATGGTTGTGGGAATCACGGCTCGAGCACTTTGGCGCGGTCCGTACGTGTTAAAAGGTCGCAAGGTCACGACGGGCAGTTCAAAGCTGAGGTAATAACTTTCAGCCATTTTGTCCGCCGCAATTTTTGATGCCGAGTACGGTGACTGTCCCTGCAAAGGGTGGGTTTCATGAATCGGTACGCTTCGAGCGGTGCCGTACACTTCGCTGGTCGAGGTGTGAATGATGCGTGGTGTGCCGAGCGAACGTGCCGCCTCGAGCACATTAAGCGTTCCGCCAGCGTTTGTCTCGAGGTAGCTGCGGGGGGCTTGGTACGAGTACGGAATGGCGATCAACGCTGCCAAATGGTATACGACTTCGGCGTCTTGCATAAAGCGGAACGTGCTGCCGGCGTCACGAATGTCGCCCATGACAATTTCGATGTGATCTAGGGTTTCGGGCTTTAACGTCTCGAGCCAACCGTTAGAACCGAACGAGTTGTATTGCACCATCGCACGGACTTTGTGACCAGCGTTGACCAACATTTCGGTCAGGTGCGAACCGATAAATCCTTCAGCGCCAGTCACGGCGACAAGGCTGCTCATGCTGTCCCTCGCCTGGTGGGGAAAAGTTTGGATGTGGGGACTAAACAATCAATGAACATATGTTCCTCCTCAAAATTTGTAAACCAGTAAAAAGCTGCGGCAGTGTTCA
>JANMUC010000344.1:0-3329 GCA_031391225.1 Deinococcales bacterium | reverse complement strand
CGGTTTTTGACGGGTTGCTTAGCGGCGGTCATCCAACCGTTTTTTTGCCACCCTTTTAACCAGTTTTTTTCAAAGGCTTGCTGGACGTATTTGCTGTCGGTCACGACAACCACGGCGCAAGGTTCTTTGAGCGCCTCCAGTGCCCCGATGGCTGCCATCAGTTCCATGCGATTGTTGGTGCTCTCGAGTTCGCCGCCGCTGACTTCCAGGGTTTTGCCGTTAAATTCGAGGATGGCTGCCCAGCCGCCTGGTCCTGGGTTGCCGAGGCATGAGCCGTCGGTGTGAATGGTGACTGTTTTGCGGGTGCTCATGGTTGCAAATTGTAACCCAAGATTGCGGGTTTCTCGAGGTTAAATAGCGAGTCAAAATCCAGTGTGCAATTGTCACACCCAAACTGAGTTTTTTGGCGCACAATACAGACAGCAATACCGGATTCCGTGAGCGTCCCTTGTTGACTTAACCTCCCGAAAACCTGCTGCTCACAAGCAAATCCTCGAGTTTAAAGCTCGAGGATTTGTTTTAGAGTTTGGCTCGGGCAAGTTTGAGGTAGTAGATTGCCATTTGGTCATTTGGGTTTAACTCGAGCGCCCGCAGGCAGGCTTCACTGGCAAGGGCGAACCTGCCCGCCTCGTACCTCGAGCGTCCGAGGAGCGACCAGGCTTTTTGTTTTTGCGGGTTGTAAAAAACGGCTTGCTCGAGGTACGCAACCGCCTCGTTCAGTTTTTTTGCCTCTCGAGATTTTAAGGCAAGTTCAAATTGAACGTTTGCCATCAGTGCCCTCGAAGCGCTCGAGCCTTCGGTCAGGGCAAAGTAAGCTTTCCAAGCGGCGTCGGCTTTTTGCCAAAGTTGAATTCTGGTGAACACTTGCGCCCGTAACAGTAAGGGTTCGGGTTCTTTGGGCGCGAGCACCACCGCTTTTTCTGCCGCATCAATGACCTTAAGCCAAACCTCGAGTTTTAAGTTTGAAATTGAACTGTCCCGGCTGCTCGAGATGGCTTCGGAGTACAAACGTTGGGCGTGCAGGTACGCCTCGAGCGCGGTACCGTTCAACTCGGCTCGAGCAACGCCGAATAAAAGAAAACACAACACGATTTTTAAGTATCTCTTGACTCCATTCTTCCGTTCTGTCAAAAACCGCAGAACTCCAGAATTCCACGTGAGATACGCTGCCCTTGCTCCCGTTGGTCGGTTTAAGTTTGACGGTAAAGCTGTCAAACTTAAACAGGAGATTTTTAGTATTCGATCCATGATGCACTCCGCAATCCTTGTAAGATGTCACGCATTGTACCTGGTGAGAGCCGCAATTCGTTGCGAATGTTTTCGGCGCTGCGTTCATTGTTGATCAGATCCAACACGGTTTTGTGCAAGGTTGTGATTTGGGTCGATGACCTTGGCGCGTTGCGTCCCATAGGGCGTTTCGGCACTTGGCGCGGCACGATCATCACCAGCAACGCCCGAAATTCGGCGGTGGCGTTTAAGGCACTCGGGACTTTAAGACCTTCAACCTCGAGAATTCCTTGACTGTGAAGCTCAAGTATCGCGCTGTCAACTGGCATTCCTGGCAAGGCTTTGCGCAAATCCCCGACGGTAATTCCGGTGCGGGCTTTGGAAAGGAGCATCATTTCAGGAGCACCAAGCGATTCGTACGCCGAGACGTTGTTGCGCACCCGAATTCTGGCGGCAGGCGGTAAGGTTCGTTCGCGGCTGGCTTCATCCTCGAGCCGTGCCGCTTCGATCAAAACGCCAATTATTGACCCGTTGATGTTGGGTATCACCTCGAGATAGCCGTCATAAACATTACAAAAAGCGTAACGCCAGCGCAGCATTGCCCGCAGTGCCTCCGTTCCGATGCTGATACTGCCGCCTTCAGTTTCGGTTTCGGCAAATTTTACGTTGCCACTGATCACGACCACCAGCGCTTTGACTTCGTTTGGTCCTTCAACCTCGAGCGTGCCCGTATGCGCGGTGGCGCTCATAAACTCGAGGAAGGCTGGGAGATAAGCCCCGCGAACCCGTCCCGATAAAATGGGAGTGCGTGAGTAATCGGGTTTCAGGCTGGACAACACTTCTTTAGTGTACCGAGTAGAAGTTCTAGGCTTGGTCGAAAACCGCTTTGGTTTGCGATGGCACAATTCTGAAAGGGCAAAATTTCATGCTTCCCAGGCTCGAGCGGTTAAACTGACCTCATGAACGTGAAATTGCTGTTTTTTGCCAGCCATAAACGCACGGCTGGGATTTCTGAAACCGTTTTTGAGCTTGCCAACGCAGCAACCGTCCGCGATGCGGCACGCCTTGTCGAACTGAAATTCAACCTCGAGTTGGCTGGCTCAATGGTGGCGGTCAATGACGAGTACGCCACGCCAGATGTGATTTTGAACCCTGGTGACACCCTGGCATTTATTCCCCCGGTGGCTGGCGGCGAAACCGAATCTGATTTTTTTCTGGTCAGTGGCGAAGTACTGCCGATAGCTGATCTTCACGCCAAATTGATTCGACCAGACTGGGGCGGGCAAGCGATGTTCACGGGCAGCACCCGCACGCCCAATAAAAACTTGGATATTCATAGGCTCGAGTACGAGGCGTATCCTGCGCTTTGCCAAAACGTGATGCGCGACTTGGCGCTTGAAGCCAGAACGAAATGGGAGTTGGGCGCGGTGGTTCTGGCGCACCGCACCGGTATTGTGCTGCCTGGCGAGATCAGTATTTTTGTTGGCGCGGGCAGTGCGCACCGCCGCGCATGTTTGGATGCCGTGCCCTGGTTGGTGGACGAGGCAAAGTCAAGACTGCCCGTCTGGAAACTCGAGGTCGCCGAGTCGGGCGAACGCTGGGTGGAAGGTGCGACATCGCAACCAACGCTTTGACTCCGGAAGACATTTTTGAGCGCCACAAGCTGAAATTCAAAACCTTTGAACCAGCCGGCGCGGGTTACGACAATCATGTTTTCATGAGCGAAGAGTACGTGCTGAGAATCTCAAAGAACACTGTTTTTGCCGACCATGCCAGGGAAGCGCGTTTGGCGAAAGGAGCGTTGAAGCTTGGAATCACGACTGCCGCCTGTGTGGCTTTTGGGCAAGATTATTCAATCTGGAAGCGCCTTCCTGGCGTTCGCAGCAACCGCAACACCAGCCCTCAAAACCTTTGGGAATCACTGCTGAATGACCTCGAGAAACTTCATGCAAACCCGCTCGAGGTTGCACCAGACAATCTGCCCGTCGAATGGGTTTCGCACGAGGTTTGGATTGAACGCACACAAAATATGGCGAATTGGACTGAGTTTGAGCGCAAAACACTCGAGCACATCCTGATCTCGAAGCACGCCATCAAAAACC
>JANMUC010000260.1:0-2182 GCA_031391225.1 Deinococcales bacterium | reverse complement strand
TATCCTGATTCCTGTGACCAATGACATTTGTAGCCAAATCGCTGCAAAACACGCCTTTGACCTCTCGAGGTTGCTCGGTTCTCGGGTGACGTTGGTGCATGTTCAAAGTGAGGTTGAAGCTTCGGAGCAAGAAGGGTATTGGTTGACCGAACTTGCCAGTCTGGCACGATTTAAACCTCAGATTCGGCTGGTCAGCAGTAGCGACAGTATCCAGCACGTAATTCTCGAAGTGGCACAAGCCGAAAAAGTGGATTTGATCGTCATGGGCACGCACGGACGAGAGGGCATTGAACGTCTGCAACTGGGTTCGGTGGCGCAAGCTGTGGCTGGCAGCTCGAATATTCCCGTGCAGATTATTCCGTTGCGCGTAAAAACACCCCAAGGTTTTGTATCGCGTTGGAAAGAGACCTTGAAAACGCCGTAGACGTCTCGAAAGTTGCTCGTGTTGTTGGCTGGTTCTCAAACGTTTTAGATTGCCGCGCTTTGATCAGTGCGGCAATTTTGGTTTCCAAACTTTCATTCTCGTTCAGTTTGCCCTCAGCTCATCATCAGCCGTGGCTTTTAGCCTAAAGATCGAAGGTAGGGGGGAAAAAGATGACCAGTAAAACATTAATTGAGGACGCAACGAAGGTTGCCAAAAGTGCGGTGAAGACCGTTAAAACATCCGCCGCAAGTGCCAGTGAAAAAGTGAAAGCAACCACCGAACGCGCCAAAGCTGCCGTTCATGAAGTCAAAGCTGAATCGAGCAATAATCCGATCACCAAAGTGAGTGAAAATATTAAAGCCGGTGTTGATAAGGTCAAGGCTGCAGTGCACGATTCCAAAGCCAAGACCAAAACAAAATAATTTGAATCCATTTTAAGCTTCAATCATTTTCAACCCAGAGTCAGAATTTAAGCCCTCAACCGTTATTGACATGGACCTCGCGCTTTTCGTAAAAAGCCGAACTCGAGGTTTGTGATCGAAAGGATCATTATGCAACCACGTTCTTTTGTGCTCGCCCTGGCTGGTCTGTTCGCCGTTAGTGCTCCCGCCCTCGCCGATGGTTTTTCAGTGACCCTCGATGCGCCAATCTCGCCCAATTTTAGTATTGGCACCGGTCTGAATTACAGCTACGAAGTTATTCCCAACTTGTTCGTTGGTGGCAGCTTAAATCTTGTTTTTGTACCAAGCGCACCTTCTAACGCTCAGTTTGGACTTGGTACCCGAATCGGTGCCAAATACATTGTCCAAGTAATTGATGCCAACAAAACCTATGTCAATGTTTATACCGGCGCTGGTGTGGACGTGCAAATCTTGCCATCGCCAATTTCGGTCAGCGCAGATGTGAATGCTGGCGTTTTTGGTCGTTACGGCATTGCCGACTTTGTGAAAGTTTACGGTGGCATGGACGGCGCTTTGGGTTACAATTTTAGTGCTGGCGTATTGAACCCAGAAATCAGCGCCTATGCTGGACTCAAGTTTGAACCCATCGGTGCGCTTTCGCTTTACGCCCAAGCTGGGGTCGGTTACAACAGCATCTCGAGCGTTGGAACTTCGGGCGCAGGTTTGGTGTATGACATCCGAGCTGGCTTGTATTACGACATTGTGCCGCAATTTCGTTTGGGCGTATACACGGGCTTCAATGGCGGTTTCTTGCTCGGCATCAGCGGTCAGTACACCATGAAACCTGGTACGCTTGCCACCCCAGGCAATTACCTTCCTTAACTGTTGGTGCAAATGGTCTTGATCTCGAGACAAGACCATTTGGTCAAACAAAAATTTTGCTTCAATGATGTTCGGCTCAAACTCGGTTTGTTGTGAAAATATTCGTATCAAAAGGAGATCATCATGAAAAAACCACTTATTGTTGGACTGACCGTGGCATTCGCCCTGACCGTTACTGGCGCTTTAGCGGGATTGACGGTAGCGAAAGTTAGCGCCCAAAGCCAAGCACTCGAGTATTACAACACCGCAAAAGAATTGGCAGCCCAAGGCGCAATTGCTTATCCAGTTGCGTTTATCGACTTTTCGCTTTGGAATGAAGCCGTCAATAATGCCGCCGCCGCCGTAGACAATGATCCTGCAAACCTGATGTACATGCGTTATCTGGGCGAGTTGTACACCACCACCCAATGGTGGTCAGAAGGTTACCGCGTTTGGAAAGAACTTGAAAGCAAGCAACCGCTCGACGCTGAAGCGT
>JANMUC010000256.1:0-4181 GCA_031391225.1 Deinococcales bacterium | reverse complement strand
CGCGGCTTTATCGGCGCACGATGAGTTGGTGTTTGCTCATGGTGCGATTCATACCTTAGCCGGGTCTTTGATGAAGATTGCCAATGACATTCGTTGGCTGGCTTCCGGTCCACGTTGTGGGCTTGGCGAATTGCAGATTCCTGAAAACGAGCCAGGCTCATCCATCATGCCTGGCAAGGTCAATCCAACGCAGTCTGAGGCGCTGACGATGGTGGCAGTGCAGGTTTTTGGTAATGACGCGGCGGTGGCTTTTGCGGGATCGCAGGGCAATTTTCAACTGAACGTTTTTAAGCCCGTGATGGTTCACAACGTGCTCGAAAGCATTGGGTTGTTAAGTGATGCCTGTCACGCCTTCAATGACAATTGCGCGGCTGGTATCGAGGCGAATTTGCCCAGAATTGAGGCGAACCTCGCCAGCAATTTGATGCAGGTCACGGCGTTAAACCGTCACATTGGGTACGACAAGGCGGCAGCCATCGCCAAGAAAGCCCACAAGGAAGGTTTGACTTTGCGGGAAGCGGCATTGAAGCTCGAGTTTGTCACTGCTGCTGAATTTGAGGCTTGGGTGATTCCGCTCGAGATGACGCACAACTGAATATCAAAGTTCTCGAGCGTGAAGCAACTCGACAACATGTTGAGTTCCAGCCAACCAGAGCACCGATCATTCCAGTTTGAGTTCAAAAAGTTCACACACTCGAGAAAAGTCAGTCCAGCAAAGCGCAAACCCATACACATTTCTACTTAACACAATATTGTCACAGTTTCGCAACTTTTCGCGTATTGTGGGCTTTGCATTCGCATGTTAAAAACATGGGGTGAACTCAAATTTGGCTGTTGGCTCGCGCATCGGTGGTTACACCGTATTACGCGTTTTACCCTTAAAACAAGTGGCTGGTCAGTTTATCGAACTGCGCCACGACGCCACCCAGGCACGGCATATTCATGTCGCGTGCAACGATGACAACAACGGTTTTGCGCTGACCTTCCCGACCATTCCAGAGGACAGCACGGGTGTCGCGCATATCTTGGAGCATATTGTGCTGGCGGGAAGTGAAAAATACCCCGTTCGTGACCCGTTTTTCAGCATGACCGCCCGTAGCCTCAGCACCTTCATGAACGCCTTCACCTCGAGCGACTGGACGGCATACCCATTCAGCAGCCGCAACAAAAAAGATTTTTACAATTTGCTCGAAGTTTATTTGGACGCGACGTTCTTCCCACGGATTGACGAGGATTCGTACAAGCAAGAGGCGTGGCGTTTTGAGTTTGAAAACCTAAACGATCCCAGCACGCCGCTCGAGTACAAGGGTGTGGTGTACAACGAAATGAAAGGCGCGATGGCAAGCCCCGGTTCGGTGTTGTACCAACTGGTGCATCGCGGGATTTTCCCAGATTTGACCTATGCCAACAATTCTGGCGGCGATCCAAAAGCCATTCCAGACTTGACACACCAACAACTCAAAGATTTTCACGCCACGCATTACCACCCCAGCAACGCATATTTCATGACCTACGGCAATTTTGACCTCGAGCCGACATTAGCCATGATTGAAAAAAACGCGCTTTCGCGGTTTCAAAAACTCGAGAAGGCATGGAGCATTCCGGATCAGCCCCGTTTTAACGCACCGCGACGAGTCGAGGACGTGTTCGCCGTTGCGCCAAACGAACCGCTGGAGAAAAAAGCGCAAGTTGTCGTTTCGTTCTTGACTACTTTTGTGGGCAACAGCCTCGAGATGCTGGCGCTCAGTGTCCTCAACCGCGTTTTGATGGCAAACGCCAACTCCAAGTTGCGCCAAGCACTAATCGAATCTGGGTTGGGCAGCGCCCTGTCCGACGTTTCTGGCTTTGCCGACAATTCTCGAGAGGCGATGTTCAATGCGGGTTTAAAAGATGTTCGAGCCGAGGACGCCGAGAAGATCGAAACGTTGGTGCTCGAGACGCTGCGACAAATTGTCAAAGACGGCATTGACGAAAGCGCCGTCGATGCTGCAATCCACAGGCTCGAGATTGAATCCAAAGAGGTTTCCAACGCGCAGTTTCCGTTTGCTTTAAAGTTTTTGTTCGACATGGTCAGCGCCTATGTTTACGGCGGCGATCCTTATTCGGTGTTGCAATTTGACAGCGATTTGAAACAACTTCAATCCGCCCGCAAGCAAGGAGGTTATTTTGAGGGTTTAATCGAAAAATATTTTTTGAACAATCCGCACCGCTCACTTAATATTCTGAAACCCGACCCAAATTTAAATGCAAAACTCGAGGCAGAAGAACGAACCAAACTCGAGCAAATTAAAACGAGTTTGACGCCAAGCCAAACAGAGCAGATCATCAGCGATGCCAAACGGCTCGAGGACGCGCAAAACCACGAGCAAGATTTGAGCAGTCTGCCGACGCTCGAGTTAAATGACATCCCAATGGATTTTGCGCAGGTTGATGGACAGATCAATACGATTCACGGCGCGACGGTCGGATTTTTCGCCCAACCAACCAACGGATTATCGTATGTTGACATTCAAGCCGATTTTTCTGATCTGGACGTTGATCACAAAGCCTTGCTGCCCGTATTGGCATTCTTGCTGCCACGTTTGGGTGGTGGCGCAAGCACGTATTTGCAAATGGCGGCTCGGATTGAGGGCAGCATAGGCGGCATTTCTGCCAGTGCCAGCACGCGCACCAACCCGCACGATCACTCGAGTTTCGCGCAGAATTTTACTGTTTCAGGCAAAGCCCTCAACCGCAACCTGGACGGCTTGTTCTCGATTTTTGCTGACTTGCTTGCCAAAACCCAATTCGATCCGGCACACCTGAAAAACTTGCTTAACCAATACCGCGCGATGTTCGAGTCTCGGTTGGTGGATGCTGGACACATGTATGCCACCGCAATGGCAGAGGCGCAACTTAGCGTTCAAGGCGCATTGCTCGAGGTCATGAACGGCGTTTCGCAAGTGCGGCTGGCAAAACGACTGGCAAGCTTGGACGATGCTGGTTTGGAGGGACTGATTGGTGATTTTAAAACAATTCAAAGCTCGATTTTCTGCTCGAGCAACCTTAAAGTTTGTGTCACTGCCGAAACAGATCAACTCGAGTGTTTGAAAACCCAGGTCAAGACCTTGCTAGAGGTTTTTCCAAAGCAAGCCCCGAGCGCTCAACCCAACAAAATCAATATTCTCGAGCGTCATCCAATCGCCCGTAGCATTGCTGCACCGGTGGCGTACAACGTCCTCATGTTTGACACCGTGTCATTTACCCATCCCGACGCTGCGCCGTTGTGTGTTTTGGCAGATTACTTGCGCTCGAGGTACGCTCACCGTGAAATCCGCGAAAAGGGCGGGGCGTACGGCGGTTGGGCGGCAGCCAACCAGGAACGCGGCACGTTTTACTTGGGTTCGTACCGCGACCCGCACATCAAACGCAGTTTTGAGGTTTTTCAAAACGCCGCAAGTTGGGTGCTCGAGAATCCAATTGATGGCGAGGCTTTGAAAGAGGCTATTTTGACCGCCTGTTCAAGCGTTGACCCCTTGCTGTCAGCCGACACCAAAGGGCGTTCGCGCTTTTTTGGCGACCTCAATGGTTACACTTTAGAGGTCAAAAAAGAATTTAAGAAACGCCTTCTCGAGACGACCACCAGCGATCTACAACGCGTCGCAAAACAGTATTTGCAAGACGGCACAATGGCGGTCATTGCGGGCGAAGACAAGATTGCGCTCGAGAATGCTGAAATGGGCAATGTTTTTGAAGTTGAATCTGTTTAAAGTAATGCGACTGACAGAATATGTTCAGCACAGCGTGTCAGCCTTAAAATGTCAAATTGAGTCAAAAACAGTTTAGGATTTATTTCAATTTCAAAGGCTCATCAGGTCTTTTCAACATCCCAAGTTTCAGATACCCGTCCAAATCCAGGAGTTCACATGTTAAACCCCGACACCGTCTCAAAAGTCCTGCACACTGCCAAATCCGGTGGTGCAGATTGGTCAGAATTGTTCATCGAAGACACGATCACGTCGAGCCTCAGAACCCTGAATGGCGTGGTGAAAGATGCCACAGGCGGCAACGAGTACGGCGCTGGAATTCGGGTGTTGTACGGCACCAAAGTGGTTTATGCCTACACCAACGATTGCAGCGAGACTGGTTTGCTCGAGATTGCCGAGGCGATCGCCAAAGCCCACGGCAGTTCTGGCGCGACC
>JANMUC010000247.1:0-1220 GCA_031391225.1 Deinococcales bacterium | reverse complement strand
TGTTTTTTGTCGTGCCTGAGCACGTTAAAACCGAGTTAATTAAAATCTCGAGCTTTGCGGGTGCTGACCCGTTTCGGCTGTGCTTGATTGCAGTACGCGTTCCAAGCGGTTACGGTGATCGCCCAGCTTTTGCCCTCTTTGGTGGCTGGGATGATTCCCGCGTGGCACATGTCACGAATTTTGTTGATTGAATAGCCTTTTAATTCCGCCATTTGCCGCACGCCAAGCCAACGTTCGGGCGCGGGGGATGGCAGGGTTTGGCGTTCGGTTTTGAAGAGTTCTCGAGGTGCACCGAGGCTGAAAAAAAGTTTCATTGTGATACCTGAATCAGTGCCCCGTGCGGTTGTTTACGATCACCGAAATACTTTTTCAAAAGCGGCTGGGCATCCCCAACGACTTTGGCAGGGTCATTTCTAAAAGCCGAAATCAACTCATTCGCAGCAACTCGGAATTTGTCACCCAAAAGACCTGGGAGAACCATCAAAATTGCTTGCCAGCCCTCAATGTTTGTAACTGGTGTTGCTAAATTGCCTTTTTTCCCATCTTTTCGTGGCAGTTTCACACTGTCGCATTTTGTGACAGTGTGCGGGAATGCTTCGGATAAACGCTTGAAAGTTTCTCGAGGGTTTTTAGCACCTGCGGAAATCAGTAAATCAAAGACGGAAACTCGCCCGTCTGATGTGCGACGAAGGTCGAGAGCCTCGAGCGTGGTTGTAACCAAATCTTTTTTCATTTCAAAACCTCCGCCGTGCCTGGGGTCGTTAAGATGAGGGTGGTACTCGAGTCATCCGCCAAGAGTTCTCGAGCACCCAGAGAAGAGAGGAGGTGTAAAAGTTGAAAATCACCGATGAGAAATTGTTGGAAATTGCCGTTAGGATCGCTGCGGCAGTCCCGCAAATGGATGTGCAATCCCAAGTTCGAGTTACTTTTGAAGTTTTTGATTTGCTGCGCGAGAAAATCCCAGCATCGAAAGCAAGCCCGAACCGAGAGACCGAATCCCAGACCACAAGCGTTGAGAATTTCGGGTAGGTTCTGGGGGTAAAAGTTCGTGAAATTCGTTTGCGGCTCGGAGGAATTCTGCACATTCATCCGAGCCAATTCCGTAATCAATGTTTGCTCTAAGCGTGATGGTCTTAAATTTCTTACCAGTCCGTTTAAAAACAACTTCCATTTCCATAAAACCCCTTTCACTTCAGTGCTTCCAGTAATTCAGAAGCTCG
>JANMUC010000245.1:0-9856 GCA_031391225.1 Deinococcales bacterium | reverse complement strand
CGTTCAGCAAACCAGCCTTCTTCGTATTGTTCTTGGTGGCACATTGTTGGGCGTTGGCGTCGGCGCGATGCACTATACCGGTATGTTTTCCTTGCGCTCGGGAGCAGAAATGACGTTGAGCCTGCCAATGGTTGGCGTGTCCGCCTTGGTTGCCGTGGTTTTGTCATCGGTGGGTTTGTGGTTACTGAACAACAACCTCTGGGCTAATTTGCCGTTTCGCAATGTGTTGGTCACGGTGGTGGTCGGTTTGGCGGTTCCTTTAATGCACTATACTGGAATGTTCGCAAGTCAGTTTGACGTTTCCGAACAGGCAAAAAATTCGCTCGCAACCGTCAACGATGGTGTGCTTTCGCTCGATTTGTTCTTGTTGTTTGCCTTGATCACGGTGGTTGTGCCACTCCTGGCAAATGCCGTGATTCCAAATGTCAATGAAGACCTTCAACCTCAACAGATCGCGTAACTCGAGCTTGGTTTGATGGCACCAGCAATCTCACTGCAAGAATCTCATTGAACTCGCACAGTGCATTTCAACACAGCGCGTTTCAAATTGGAGAGGCAGCAAAAAAGAGGTTTTTGTATGCAGCGTATAAAAAGTAAAAAAGAGGCAACAGCAAAACAAAGGCTTGCAGCAAGTCTTGCCCAGACCTCAACCTCGAGTCCCAAACAAGTGGCAAATTGGTTGGATAATCTACGGGTCCAATCTAAGTTAAGTTTAATTGTAGCTGCTTTGGGTTTGGGCATTTTGGTGTCGGCGATTTCGGTGTTTTTGGGTTTTAACAACCTTAAAGCTCAATTAAGCAATATTTCTGAAGTTACCTTGCCGAGCATTGACCAATTGAACCAGGCAAACACTGCTTTTGCCGATACTCAACGTGCTTTGTTGGTGCTTAAAGACGCTACGCTCGAAACGGCAGAAAAAAGCATTTACATTGAACAGATTAACAACAACGATCTTTTGATCAAAGATGCGATCAAACAGTATCAAGACGTTTGGCAGGTTAGCAAACGACCGAACATCATGTCACGTGTTGGTGAAGACACCATTCAAGTTGAACAATCGGCACTTGGCGCATTGAATGCTGTGTACGATAACGCCAATTTGGACATCAAAGCTTTTATTGAAACCGTCAAAAAAGGAAAACCAATCCCTCAATTGGCAGATGGTGCGATTAGACGTTCTGGCGAATCTCGAGCTGGTTTGCAGACGTTGCTGGGAACAGCTTCTGAGGTGGCAGGAATTGCCACCGAAGAATCCCAAGCTATTTTTCAACGCACCTTGATTCAGATTGGTCTAAGTTTGCTGGTCAGTGTGGTGCTTGGTTTGATCTTGGCATTTATCATTTCCCGTTCGATCACCTCGCGTCTTTCTAAGCTCGAGACTCAGGCGCAGTCCTTGCGTGAAGGTAACCTCGAGGCGGTGGCTGATTTGCCAGGGCGCGATGAGATCAGCGTGGTTTCGCGGGCGTTGGGAACTTCGGTCACCCAACTTCGTGAGTTCATCGGTCGCCAGGAAGACGAGCGTCAACGCGGTCTGGCGCTCCAGCAAAACGTTTCTGAATTCTTGGACGTCGCCATGAACATCGCGGGCGGCGATTTGACCCAGCGCGGTAAAGTCTCCGAGGATGCTCTGGGTAACGTGGTTGATGCCATCAACTTGATGACCGACGAAATCGGTTATTTGCTTAAAGACGTGCAACGCGCCGCCGTTCAGGTGGGTTCGTCGGCAACTTCGATGACGAAGACCTCTTCAGGCATTGTCAGTAACGCCCAAACCCAGTCAGATACCGCAGAAACGACCAACACCCAGGTGCTCGAGGTCACGAACGCGATTCGCGGTTTGGCAACTCGTGCGCAGGAAACCGCGTTGGTCGCGCAGCAAACCCTGCTGGCATCGCAGTCGGGTCAGGCGGCAGTGAGCGCCACGCAAACTGAACTTGGCAACATTCGAGATCAGGTCCGCAGCTTGACCACCGGCATGAACACCTTGGCATTGCGTTCGAGCGAGATTAGCGAGATCGTGCGCACTATTTCACGCATCTCGAGTCAAACGAATCTGTTGGCGCTTGGCGCTTCGCTCGAGGCGGCAGGGGCAGGCGAGGCGGGTTTGCGCTTTGCGGCGGTGGCGGACAGCGTTCGTAAACTCGCCGATGACTCGGCGCGTTCGGCGCAGGCGGTGGCAAACATCGTGAAAGCCGTGCAATCTGACATTCAGAACATGGTGGAACGCGTGCAAGGAAGTGCAGGTCAGGTGGAACAGGGTTACAACGTCGCCGCTCAGGCGGGTTTACAGTTGACCCAAATTGCAAAACTGGCAACCCAGTCTGCAACGGAAGCCTCGAGTATCTCGAGTGAAGCTCAAAACCACGCGAGAAGCGTCGAAAGAGTCCGGATCGCGGTATCCAGTATCAGCAGCAGCGCCATGCAAACCCAAAGCGCCAGCTTGGAAGGTCAGAACACCGCAGAAACCTTGCGTGCCCTGGCAGAGCAATTGAACAAGAGCCTCTCGAGATTCCAATTGCCAGCCTGAAGAGGAATAAGCGAACATGATGTCAACACCCACTACAGAAATGCTCGAAATGTTCCTGACCGAAGCCTGGGATACGGTTTCGACCTTGGAACGCACCAGCGAATTGCTGCCCGATCCGGTGCAGTCTCGTCACTTGGTGGTTGCCGCGCACCGCTTGAAGGGTTCGGCGGGCATGTACCAATTTCCCGAGATCGCAAACTTGGCGGGTTTGCTCGAGCGGGTTTTTGAGAGTGCGTCAGAGTTTACGGTGTCGCAGCAAGATTTGTGCAATCAATTTGCCCAAACCTGCGGCGCGATTTTTGCTGAATCTTTAGAACGCATTACCGAACGTGGCGACGAGGGCGAGGTCGGGCTTGAGCTGGCGCGTTTGGGCGGTCCAGAATTGCTGGCACGGCTGTTAAAGGCGGGTACCAGCAATTTTACCCGCAAATCGCCCGAAGAGATGGCGACGGCTCGAGAATTGGCACTGGTGCCCGATTTTACCCGTGCCCAGCAGATGCCGGTTCGTAAATCGTTACAGCAAGAATTGCGCGAATATTTTGCCCAAAATCCCGAAGTCTGGGAGTATTTTGCCCCCGAAGTGCTTGAGCATCTTGAAAGCGTGCCAGCCGCAATCGAACGCTTTGACCCGAGTGACCCAAGCGAGACGATCAACAAGGTGTTTCGTGCCATGCACACCATCAAAGGCGCGGCGTACAGCGTGGGTTGTCAGCCTGTCGGTAAGTTAGCGCACCGACTCGAAGACATTTTGGTGAAAGTCCGTGACGGTACGACCGCCTGGTCGGAACCTATTGCCCGAGCCATCGTCCAAGGTACGGACACCCTCAGCATCATGCTGCACACCGCCGAGGGTCGTGATACCAAACTCGAGCACTCGATGCGCGACACCCAAGGGCAGCTCGATGAGTTGTTGGGCGTGGAATCCATTATTGATGCCACCAACGATGATTTTATTGAATCAAATTTGCCGCCGATGTTGCCGGTCGCCAGTGAACCCGTAAAAGAACCTGCTGCTCCTATCGCCACGATTCGCGTCGGTATCAACCGCCTCGAGTCGGTCATGAACATCTCTGGTGAAGTTCTGCTGACCCGTGCGCGACTTGACCGCATGAGCAATGAATTTGTCGAGCTATCGACACAACTTGAAAGCTCGAGAATGCGACTGTTGCAAGCCGCCACCGAATTCTCATTGCGTTACGGCGACTCGAGGTTGCAAACCACCGACCCAAACGCGATGGGTGTTTCGGCAACAGCTCAAACCACTGAATCTTCACAGCTCGAACAACCTTCTGTCAAAAGCGATATCACTTCCGATGTACAAAGTGCCTTCTCCGAACTCGAGTTTGACCGTTACGATGACCTTTCACTAATGTCTCGAGGTATTTCGGAGTTGACAGCCGACTTGGGCGAAATTGGCGAGCAATTCCAAAAGCTCTCACTCAACTTTAAGCGCGAAACCACCAGCTTTGAACGCACCACCCGTAACTTGCGGCTCGAGGCTGGTCGTTTGCGCATGGTTTCGATGGGTCGTTTTTACCAACGCCTGCGCCGTCAGATTCGGCAAACCGCCAACGAACTCGGTAAGTCGATCAATCTTGAGTTGTTTGGCGAGAACGTCGAGGTTGACAATTTGGTGCTCGACGGTCTGGCAGATTCGTTGATTCACCTCATGAACAACGCCGCCGTTCACGGCATCGAATCCAGGGAAGATCGCCTCAAGCGCGGCAAACCCATCGCGGGAACAATTCGGGTTTCGGCACAACGTAAGGGCAATTACTTGGTGATCGACATTCAAGACGACGGCAACGGCATGGACGTCGGGACCATCAAACAAACCGCCGTCGCCAGGGGTTTGCGTCGCGCCGAAGATGTCATCAAACTCTCCAACGAGGAAGCGCTCGAGTTGATTTTCTTGCCAGGACTTTCCACCGCCAGCACGATTTCAGACCGCGCAGGTCGCGGTGTCGGTATGGACATCGTTTACTCGAGCGTCCGTAAGCTCAAAGGCGAGGTCGCCATTCAGACCGAACCAGGTTTTGGTACGCGTTTTAGCTTGCGGATTCCTGCCACCATGATCATTTCCGATGTGCTGATGCTCGAGACTTCCAATGAGCGTTACGCCCTGCCTGGCGAAGCGGTTCGCGCCCTGCGCAGCGTTTTGGTCAGTGAGTTACGCTTTGAAGCCAGCAATCCAAAACAAGCCAAGTACGATTTTCAAGGCGAACGCCTTGACCTGCTCGACCTCTCCGAGCTGCTCGGTTTGCCAAAATCAGATGTCACCGAAAAACGCATTTCGATCGTGGTGCTCGAAACCACCGACGGACGCATTGCGCTCAAAGCCGACCGTTTCCTCGGACTCGAGCAAGCCTTGGTTCGTGCACTTGAGGAACCGTTTAGCGCCATCAAACACGTTTCGGGAGCGATGGTCGGTACCGACGGCGAAGCGGTGATTTTGCTTGATCCAACTGGCTTGGAGCGGCTTGAACGCAGTACCTTAATCAAAGATGTTACGCCCATTGACCGTTCCTTGCCGCATGTTTTGCTGGTCGATGATTCGTTAAGTGTTCGCCGCGTAGTTTCGCAAATCATCCGCCGCATGGGTTACGAAGTGACCACCGCCGCCGACGGTCAAGACGCGATCAACGTACTTGCCAATCAAGACTTTATGGCGGTCATCACCGACCTTGAAATGCCGCGCGTCAACGGTTTTGAGTTGCTCTCAGAGTTGCGCCGCCGATCAAATTATGCAACAGTACCAGTCGCTATGTTGACCACCCGCACCAGCGACAAACACCGCGATTTTGCCATACGCCTGGGGGTCAGCGAGTATTTCAACAAGCCGCTCGATGAAAATCAGTTACGGCGCTTCCTCGAGACTGCCCGCCAGCACCACGAGAGCCTTACCCCTCGAGCACTCGCCACCGCTGGAGCCATTGCATGAAAGCCATGATCGTCTCGAGCGACGTTGCTCGTGCCAAAGCACTGATGCTCGACATGCAGTTTGAAGGCTTTCAAGCCGAAATTGCCCCGAGCGCCATGTACGCAACCAGCATCTTGGAGCGTTCACAACCCGATGTGATGGTTGCCGACCTCGAGTTGCCCGATTTGAGCGGTGCCGATTTGCACGAGATTGTTCGTGGCGACCCGGCTTTAAAAGCCACCGCGTTTATCTTGCTGGCAAACGCCAAGCCTGAGGGGTTGGAAACCAACAACAACGACATTGTGCTCTCAACCTCGAGCACCGTCGGCGAAATCAGTTTGATTGCCAAGCGCCTGGTCGAAGAGGTCATGCGTCAGGTCAATTTTGAAGTCTCGATGAGCAGTATCCGCGAGCCGTCCATCGGCGGTTCGCTCGACGATGCCGATTTGCTGAACCTTTTGCAGTGGTTGGCAAAATCGGGCAGCACCGGCAAGCTTCGTATTCAACTGGGCGATCAAAACAGTTTTATTTTCTTTGTTCAGGGACGCCCGATTCATTCCGAACACCAGGGTCGAATTGGCGAGGAAGCGGTGCTGCGCCTGTGCGCCCATGCCAACGACTCGAGCAACGGACGGTTTTATTTTGAAACCCTCGAACCGGTCAGTTTGGAATTGCAAACCAAAACCATTCGCAAGAGTTTATTTCAGTTGCTGCTCGAGCTATCTTCTTTTGAATCGCATCCGACAAAGTAAAAAAGGCGCAGTGATCTGCGCCTTTAGTTTATGCCAGAATTTTAAGCCCGAGTACTGGGCGCGTGGGTTTTTGTCTTTCGTGCGGTCTTGGGTTTGATGTCGCTGATGGCTGGTCGCTCAAGCGCTTTTAAACCACCGACCAGGGCAATCTCGAGCACCTGATCGAGGTGTTCGACCGGATGAAAGCTCATGCTGCGCCGCAAGTGCGCCGGAATTTCTTGCAGGTCGGCTTCGTTGGCTTTGGGCAGAATCACGTGTTTAATCCCAGCCCGCCTTGCGCCCAAGACTTTTTCTTTCAGACCGCCAATTGGCAGCACGCGCCCCGTTAAGGTGATCTCGCCAGTCATGCTGACATCGTGGCGGGCTGGAACGTTTGTAAGCGCACTGACGAGGCTTGTGGTCAGCGCCACGCCCGCGCTCGGACCTTCTTTGGGGATTGCGCCCGCAGGAATGTGAACATGAATCTCGGACTCGTCGATGCTCGAGGCTGGAATGTTGAAGCGTGCCGCGTTTTTCTTGGCATAACTTAAAGCCGCTCTGGCGCTCTCTTTCATGACATCGCCCAGTTGACCCGTCAAGACCAAACCCCGACCCGGCATGACGCTGGTTTCGACGAACAAAATATCGCCGCCAACAGGTGTGTAAAACATTCCCGTGCTGACACCAACCATGTCCTCTTTGCCCTCAACCTCAATCTGATGGCGCGAAGGTCCAATGAATTTCTCGAGGTCGTTCTCGCCAATCCGCACCCGTTTGATGTCGCCCGTGGCAACCTTGCGTGCTGCCTTTCGGAGCAGTGTCCCAATCTCGCGCTCGAGGTTGCGCACCCCAGCCTCTCGGGTGTAATTCTGAATCAATTTTTGCAACGCGGCGTCCGTGACCAAAATTTGGTTGTCTTTCAAACCATTCTCGAGCGTCTGACGAGGCATCAGGTACTTCTTGGCAATCTCGAGTTTTTCCGATTCGATATAAGAATTGAACTCGATAAATTCCATGCGATCTAGAAGCGGCGCAGGGATTTGCTCTGGGTAATTGGCGGTGGCAATAAACATGACTTCTGACAAATCAAACGGCACGCCAAGGTAATGGTCTACAAAACTCGAGTTTTGGGCTGGGTCGAGCACCTCGAGGAGTGCACTGCTCGGATCGCCCTGGTACGAACTGCCTAGCTTATCCACCTCGTCGAGCAGGAACACCGGATTTTTTGTGCCCGCCGTTTTTAAACCCTGAATGATTCGACCAGGCAACGCGCCAATGTAGGTGCGGCGATGCCCACGAATGTCGGCTTCGTCTCGAGCGCCACCCAACGAAATCCGCACGTACTTGCGCCCGAGCGACTTGGCAATGCTTTGGGCAATGCTGGTTTTACCGACGCCAGGAGGTCCAACGAACACCAAAATAGGACCTTTGTTGACTTCGCTCGCCTCGAGTTCACCTTTTGCAGCGCGTGCTTTGCGCAATTGACGTACTGCCAAAAACTCGAGGATGCGGTCTTTGACTTTCTCGAGTCCGAAGTGATCCTCGTCCAAAATTTTGGTCGCATCACTCAGCTCGAGTTGATCGTCACTTCTGGAGTTCCAGGGCAGTTCGGTGATCCAAGTCAGGTAGGTGCGAATCACGCTGGCTTCGGCGCTGTCAGGGTGCATTCTCGCCATGCGGTTGATCTCGCGGTCAACCTCGCGCTGCACCTCTTCGACCAAACCGAGCGCCGCAATTTTAGAACGGAACAACTCGACCTCATCCTCGCCGTCCTCCTCGCCGCGCAATTCCTTTTGAATTGCTTTCATTTGCTCGCGCAAGAAATACTCGCGTTGATTCTTATCTATTTCGTCCTTGACCTGCCCCTGAATGCGTTTTTGCATTTCACCCAACTCGAGTTCGCTGTCAAGCAAGACCAAGACGCGCTTCAACCGATCGCGCACGTCGAGCGCCTCGAGAATTCCCTGACGGTCATCGAGTTTTAAATCGAGATTAAACGCAATGTTATCAGCAAACTGCCCTGGATGCTCGAGTCCGACAATAAAACCAACCGTGTCCACGGGCAGGTTTTTACCGTTTTTTAGGACATCGTTGAAGCGCCTATCCAGTTCGCGTTTTAACGCCTGCGTCTCAATCTCTTCGACGAACGTATCCTCGAGCACTTGGAGTTCGGCTTCGATGTATTCGATGCCAAAATGGTACCGCAGCACGCGCACACGACTTTGAGCTTGCACCAGTGTCTCTACCGTGCCGTCAGGGTTTTTGCGCATCCTTAAAATATTGCAAAGCGTGCCGATCACAAACAGATCACCCGCGCCAGGATTTTCAATTTCCTTGTCGCGCTGAGAGACAATCAAAATGGTTTTTGCGCCGTCCACCGCCGCCTGAATCGCATTGACACTGATCGGGCGTCCTGCCGCCACCGATTGCATGATGCCAGGATAAATCACGCTGCCCAGGACTGGACAGACCGGCACCCGAAGCGTGTCCGCGCTCGAGTTTTTATTTTTTGGTTTTGGGGTTTGAACGTTGTTTATAGAATCGTCGGTTTTTTTCTTGCGAGGTGCTCGAGGCATGGTTGCTCCTTCTTGAAAGCAGGTAAAACTTGAGTGTAGTTATATCAAGGTTTCTGGGTAAGTGTTTGTGAACTAAGTGAAGATTCGTTGAGGATGAGCAGTCGGCTCAATAACCTTCGCCAGCCGTCAGAGCGCCCAAAATGGCAATCGGCGCGGTTTCGGCGCGTAAGATTCTGGGTCCTAAACCAACCCGAACAAAACCCTTTGCCCCGAGCCATTCTAGTTCAGAACTCGAGAAACCACCTTCACAGCCTGTAACGATGGTGATTGGAACATCCCAGTGTACGACTTCACGCGGTTTTAAACTCGAGCCAGGATGCGCCACCAAACCGCAAACCACAGGCTGAAGGGTTTTGAGTTTGATAGGGGAGAGCACCAGAGGGGTGATCGCGCGGCGGCATTGCTTGCTGGCTTCGAGCGCCACGCGTTGCAAACGCTCGAGTTTCTGAGCGCCGATCTCCTTGACATCCGCATGTTCGGTCACGAGCAACTGAAATCTCGAGACGCCCAATTCTGTCGCGGCTCGCACGACCTCGGACAGTTTGTCACCTTTTAAAAGCGCGATGGCAAGCGTAATTTCTTGCGGCGGCTCGAGGTTCACGACTCGAGGTTCATCAACTTGCAGCGTAATTGTAAAATCCTCGAGCGTCAAAATTTTCGCATCCGCCTCAAGTCCAGCCCCGTCAAAAAGTGTTACCAGATCACCAATATTTGCCCGCAAAACCCGCAAGTGTGCCGCCTCAGAACCCGACAATTTAGCTACAGGCTCGAGCCTATTCACAAATGCCCGATGTGACCTCATTTCAGCATCTCGAGCGCCTTCTCGAGCACAAGATCACGACCTTGCGACAAGGCTGCCATGTCATCGGTCATGAGAATATCAGGCGTGACGCGTTCAGGATGAGGCACAGCCGCCAAATCGCTCGAGCGTCCGCTGGTCACGGCAAGACTCGAGCCGCCTGGTAACGGAAATATGGAGGTGCTTGTGTTCAAAACTCCAGCCGTAGCTTCGCCAATCACCCTGGCACGCCCCGTTTCTTGCAAGAAAAATGTCATGTACTCGGCGGCGCTCCTCGAGATGTCGGGGTGGATGCGCGGCCGG
>JANMUC010000228.1:0-12593 GCA_031391225.1 Deinococcales bacterium | reverse complement strand
TCTGGTTCCATCCCCGTTATTGGTTGCCCAAAGGCAATTTTAGGATAAACATTCGTATTTGTGTCAATCATCACCTGTAACAACTGCGGTTTTTGTGGATCAACCCATAACCATTCAAGCATGGCGGGCAAATCTTCAACTCGAGTGACCGTCTGAGCAGAGATACCGTAAGCTTCAGCAACTCGAGTGAAATCTGGTGCATCGTAACCCCAGAGCGTTGATTGGTAGCGTTCATGAAAATATGATTGCTGGAATTGCCTGACCATGCCATGCGTGCGATTGTTGATAATCACTAACTTCATTGGAAGTTGGTTTCGGACGATGGTTTGTAATTCTTGAATATTACATTGAAACCCACCATCACCAGCGATCACCACTACAGGTTGTTGTGTGGCAAAAGCTGCTCCAATCGCGGCAGGTAAAGCAAAACCCATTGAACCCATACCGCCTGATGTTAGGAGACGTTGATGTGTGCCAATCTCGAGGGATTGCGCTGCCCACATTTGATGTTGTCCGACATCTACGATAAATGCACTGGCTTGACTTGCGGACTGCGCCAGTTGGTGCATGACTTCGTTGGGGTTAATGCCTTGTATATCTTTTAACTCGAGTGTATCAGCGTATTGCTGCTGCATGGTGTTGAGTTGTTCTTGCCAACTCAAGTAGTCTATTTTCTCGAGCCAATCTGAAGTCGATTGCAATGCCGCCGCTAAGAACGATGGCAGATTTTCGGTCAGGGTTTCGCAACCAACCACACGATTGTTCATTTCGGCGGTTTCAACATCCACATGAAAAATTGGTTTATCACCTTTAAACTCTTTGGGCATTGCTCCTGTCTGACGCACATCTAAGCGGCTGCCCAGAACAATCAGCAGGTCAGCTTCACCGATGGCGAGATTTGCCCATCTGTTGCCGTAACTACCGATCATGCCAACATGCAACGGGTGTGAGTATGAAATGGTATCCACTCCCATCAGCGAATACACAACAGGGACATTCATTTGTTCAGCAAACTCGAGGAAGGGCTGGCTGGCTCGAGATGCACGAATACCACCACCAGCGAGGATCAAGGGTTTTTTGGCTTTTTGCAATGCTTGCCCAAGTTCTTGTAAGAAAGCTGCTCGCAGTGGATGCTCGAGAGATTTTTTTGCTGTTTCGAGACTAGGAATACTTGGTTCACCAATTTCAACCCGTTGAACATCCATTGGAATGTCAAGCAGTACAGGTCCTGGTCTACCCTCGAGTGCCAATTGAAAGGCTTTGTGCAGCATTTCTGGGAAATCCTCAGGGTTTTGAACTTGCCATGCTGCTTTGGTAATCGGTTTGACCATGTTGATAATGTCGGTTTCTTGAAAACCAAGTTGACGAATAGCCAAATCCCCTTTTTGTTCGTGACGATTGACTTGTCCTGTGATGAAGACAGTTGGCACAGAATCAAAATAGCAACTGCCAATACCAGTCAGTAGATTGGTCGCACCAGGTCCGCTGGTGGCAAATGCGACACCAGGTAAGCCTTTGATTCGCGCCCAGCCCTCGGCAGCAAACGCTGCGCCTTGTTCATGGTGCATGGAAACAATCTTGATTTTGGTATGTTGATGAATCGAATCAAGCATGAAGGTGATCATGCCACCGACCAATTCAAAGACATGATCAATGCCTTGATGTTCGAGGTACTTGCTGAGATAATCTGCAACTTTCATGTTGTCTTCCACCATTGGATTGTGCGTTGTATTGCCGTAGAAAGCGGGATTTCGACTTGAAGACTTAATTCGTTTTTGATTCGTTCGATACTTGGCACGTACCTCGAGATTGCTTGGTTTGCTGGAGGCATTTTGGCAACTTTAACCTTTGAACCTGCAAATTCGGCACTGACAGTTTGGGCTACCTCGAGGATTGAGCGACTGTCGTCACTGCCTACATTATAGGCTCGAGATGGAATACCGTGAAATAAGATTTTGTACAACCATACAGTGTGCTCTGCCATGTGCAAATAAGAACGGGTGGCAGTCCCATCACCAGAGATGTGAATGGGTTTGTGTTGCATTCCCTGTCCAATAAAGTTGCCGATTGCAAAGTGTGACTCGATTGGCAAGTGAGCACCAACAACAGCGAAAGTACGACTGACTTTAAAGTCCAAGTTAAACTCGAGTCTAGCCGAATGAAACATCAACTCTGATACCCGTTTGGCTTCACCATAAGCAGCGTTGGTTTTTGAAACATCTGGTGCGCCCACGTAGGATTCTGGAACATGGGTCATGTCTGAAGGTATTTGACCATAGACTGCGCCGCTCGAGGTAAACAAGACTTTTGCTTTTGGATTTTGACGACAAAGTGCGATGAAATGCTCAGTTGCCTCGAGTTGTTGTTTGACCACTTTGCTGGGTAAATCAACCTTTGCGTTCTGAACTTCAGCCGCCGCATGGATCATATGGTCTATCGGTTCGTTTGGGAAAGCAAATGAAGCAGCGTCCCCACGAATCCAGTGCAAGGCAGAATTGTCGAGGTGTGGCATGGTGGTTTTAAAACCTTCTGGGTCTCGAGACAAAGCAGTGATTTTAAAGTTTGTGTTGAAGTAGTTATTTGATTCAAGTAACACTTCAAGAAACCATTTTCCAAGCAATCCAGTTGCTCCTGTGATGAACCAGTGCGCACCACTTCTGGCTCGAAAATCTGTTTCCAAACGTTCAAGCATAAAATTTATATCAGTCAGCAACAAAGGTTTCATTTAGAGATTTAAGCCTGTTTTGATGCTCGAGACGATAAAGTTCAGCATTTCTCGAGTCAATCCAGGGTACACACCAATCCAGAATGTTTGATTCATGACACGATCTGTTTCTGTACTGCCCCCAACGATACGATGCACAATGTCTTTATAGGCAGGTTGACGCAAAAGATTCCCACCAAACAACAAACGCGTTCCAATTTTATGTTTCTCGAGGTGTTGCACCAAAGTATTTCTCGAGACTGGTGCATCTTCACGCACGGTGATTGGGAATCCAAACCAACTTGGGTCAGAATTTGGCGTAGCTTCGGGCAGAATCAAGTATTGCTCGAGTGGACGCAATTGCTCTAGTAAGTAATTGAAATTCTCTTTGCGCCTTGCAATGAAACCATCAAGTTTCTCGAGTTGTGCAACCCCAACAGCAGCTTGCATGTCGGAGAGTTTGAGGTTGTAACCAATGTGGCTGTAGGTGTACTTATGGTCGTAACCATGAGGCAGTTCGCCAAGTTGCCAGTCAAAGCGTTTGCCGCAAGTGTTGTCCACGCCTGGTTCGCACCAACAATCGCGCCCCCAGTCACGGAAGGATTCGACCAGTTTCTTGAGGAGTGGATTATTTGTTAAAACTGCACCACCTTCGCCCATCGTGATGTGATGTGCGGGGTAGAAGCTAACAGTGGCAAGATCGCCAAATGTGCCGACTTTTTGTCCGTTGTAGGTTGCACCCAAAGCATCACAGGAATCTTCGATCACCCAAAGATTGTGGCGTTTTGCAGTTTCCATGACGGCTGCTAGATTGAACGGATTGCCCAACGTGTGCGCGATCATGATGGCTTTGGTTTTGCTCGAGATAGCCGCCTCGAGGTGCGTGGTGTCAATGTTATAGGTGGGGATGTGCGCGTCCAAGAAGACTGGCACAAGATTGTTTTGAACGATTGGGTTGACTGTGGTTGGAAAACCCTCGGCGGCGGTAATGACCTCATCACCTGGAAGCAAACGACGATCGCCGAGTTGGGGACTGGTCAAAGCTGATAGTGCAACCAGATTGGCACTCGAGCCAGAGTTGACCAGCAAGCACGAACGCACGCCGAACCATTTGGCAAATTCGCGCTCGAATTGCTTGGCAAACCGACCTGTGGTCAACCAGAAATCGAGGCTCGAGTCTACAAGGTGCTGCATTTCGGTGTGGTCAAAGACCTTACCCGAAACAGGAACAACGCTTTCGTCTGGAATAAATGTTCGCGTTGGGAATGCAACGCTGTGGTATTCGCGGACAAGCTCGAGAATCTGATCGCGTAATTGCTCTTTGGTTTTGGGTTGCTCAAGTGTTTGGGTCATTTTATGTCCTAATTTCTAATGCCGAATGTAACACGCAAAGGTATCACATTTATTGATGCTCTTGATGGGATTTCTGACTTATCTTGATACAGCGTCCAGAAGTTTTTGATACCAAGGGATGGTCTTCTCGAGTCCTGAGTGAAGCGTATTGGCTGCCGTCCAATCAAGAAGTCGTTTTGCTTTGCTGGAATCAAGGTACTGATGTTGAATCTCGAATTTGGCGGTGTTTTCGATGATTGGCTTCAAATCGGAGCGGTTCATAACGTCCAGAACTGCTTGAACAATCTCGAGCACAGTGTATGGTTTTTCGGGCGAGAAGTTAAAGCCCTCGCCACGAATACCAGTTTGGTCAGAGGCTGCGGTAAGTAACAAGAAAGCATCAACCACGTCTTCGACAAACAAGTAATCGCGTTGCATCGTGCCATCGGAACGCAATCTCACAGGTTGATTCTCGAGCGTCGCTTTTATTGTGCCAGGAATGATCCGACTCCAGTTGAGATCGCCAGCACCATAAATATTCCCGCAACGGGCAATGGTCACAGGCAGATTATAAGTATGGGCGTAAGTTTGGGCGACAATGTCAGTACAGGTTTTGCTGGCATCATAAGGATGCAAACCGCGAAGCGGCATGTCCTCGGTATAGGGCAGCACGGGGCTATCACCGTAAGCTTTATCGCTCGAGGCAACCAAAATGCGTTTGACGAGTTTGGGTTGTTCACGACAAACCTCAAGCAACTGGTATGTGCCACGAATGTTGGCTTCAAACGTCTCGAGTGGATTTCGCAAGGCTGTGCCGACAATGGTTTGAGCGCCCAAGTGCATGACAGTATCGGTCTCGAATTTATTAATCGCCCGTCGCAACGCGCCAATATCCTCGAGTGCGCCGTTGACCACATTGACTTTATCAATGTCACCAGATCGCATGAGTTGGCTTTGCGTATCCCAATCTTGGATTAAAACCGTGACAGACGCACCCAGACCAAGTAAGCGACTCACCATGCTCGAACCGACCATGCCCGTTGCGCCTGTAATAAAAACCCGTGAATCTGCCCAGTTCATTGATTTACCATACCTTCCAAGGGGCTTGACCTGATTGCCAAAGTTCCTCGAGCAATTGCTTTTCACGCAAGGTATCCATCGGTTGCCAGAAGCCTTCGTGACGATATGCCATCAGTTCACCAGCTTCAGCCAGACGCTCGAGCGGATCACGTTCCCAGATGGTGGTGTCCCCATGCGTGATGTAATCCATAATTTCACGCTCGAGAATAAAGAACCCACCGTTGATCCAACCCTCGCCAGTTTGGGGTTTCTCGAGGAATTTGATGACTTGATCGCCTTCAAACAACATGCCACCAAAACGAGCTGGGGGACGAACGGCAGTTACTGTGGCAAGTTTGCCATGAGCACGGTGAAACTCGAGCGCGGCTGTGATATTGACATCCGAAACGCCATCGCCGTAAGTCAGCATAAAAGTCTGGTCAGTACCCAACCAACTCTCGAGTCGTTTGACGCGCCCACCAGTTTGGGTGCTTAAACCCGTGTCAACCAGATGAACTTTCCAGTTGGGTTGCTTGCCCGCTTGGACTTCGACTTTGCCACTCGAGAGATCAATGCTAATGTCGTTGGTGCGAGCGTAAAAGTCGAGAAAGTAACCTTTGACAAATTCGCTCATGTAACCAAGGGCAACCACGAATTCTGTGACGTGGTGGGCTGCATAAATGTTCATGATGTGCCAAAGCACTGGACGACCACCAATTTCAACCATTGGTTTGGGACGCAAGGTTGTTTCTTCAGCCAATCGTGTACCTAGCCCACCAGCCAGAATGAGCGCCTTCACGAACTCACCGCAATCAATTCCCTAGATTTATATTCTCGTTCCAAAGCTGTTTTAACGATGACCTCGAGTGATGCAAAAATTGGCTGCCATTGTAGTGATGTCTTGGCAGCATTTGGATTGGCAACCAGAATGGCTGGGTCGCCTGCACGACGCGTTGTTAAGACATGCGGAACTGTTTTTCCTGAAACTTTTTCGACCATTTTAATAACCTCGAGCACACTGTGACCCGTTCCAGTTCCAAGATTAAAAGCCGTTGGTTGACCACCACGCACAAGATACTCGAGCGCTTTGATATGTGCAGTTGCAAGGTCATTGACATGAACGTAATCTCGAATGGCTGTACCGTCTGGTGTCGGGTAATTTGTACCAAACACCTGAATCGCAGGTCGTTTGCCCAGTGCTGCACCGATAACCAGCGGAATCAAATGCGTTTCTGGGTCGTGTTGCTCACCGATTTCTCCTTCGGGATCTGCGCCACTGGCATTAAAGTATCGCAAAGCCACCCATTTTATCCCATGACATTCGTGAAACCAGTGCAGCATTTTTTCGACCATCAATTTTGACTCACCGTAAGGGCTGATCGGGTTTTGAGGCGCGTCTTCGGCTATTGGGACTTGAGTCGGAATGCCGTAGGTTGTGCACGAAGATGAAAAAACGATCTTGCTCACACCAGTATTGTGCATCGCCTCGAGTAAATTCAGGCTGTTAGTGACATTATTATGAAAGTATTGCGCGGGTTTTTTCATGCTCTCGCCAACATAAGCACTGCCAGCGAAGTGAATGACGGCTTCGATGTTGTGTGTCTCGAGTACACGTTCGATTTCTGGTCGATTTGCTAAATCTACGCGTTCGAGCAATCCCCATTTGACAGCCGATTCGTGCCCAGTGCTGAGATTGTCGAGTACCGTCACCGTATGCCCTGCTCGAGCAAGTTGTTTTGCAGTATGACTACCAATATAACCTGCTCCGCCTACGACAAGTACGTTCATGATCTTACCAATTCCAGTTTTTTAAAGTATTCAATCGTCTGACTTAAACCATCACGAACCATAACTCGAGGTTGCCAATTCAGTAATTCTCGAGCGCGTGTAATGTCAGGTTTGCGTTGTTTTGGGTCATCGGTTGGTAATCCCTCGAAGACCAAATCAAGTTTTGTTCCACTTAGTTCTTGGACAAGTTGTGCCAACTCGAGCATCGTGTATTCTTCTGGATTTCCAAGATTTACGGGCAAATGGTATTCCGTGCCCATCAATCTTCGGATGCCTTCGATTAGGTCATCTACATATTGAAAACTACGGGTTTGTTGACCTTCTCCGTAAATTGTTAATGGGTTTCCAGACAAGGCTTGGTTGATAAAGTTTGTCACCACACGACCATCAAGCGCATCCATTCGTGGACCATAAGTATTAAAAATCCGAATAATCCTTGTAGAAATGCCATATATCTGATGATAAGCCATTGTCAAAGTTTCGGCATAGCGTTTTGCCTCGTCATAAATACTTCGCGGTCCAACAGTATTCACATGACCCCAGTACGTTTCGGGTTGTGGATGTACCAACGGGTCACCGTAAACCTCACTGGTACTTGCCAGGAAAAAGGCGGCATTTTTTGCACGACAAAGCTCGAGCAGATGCCTAGTGCCTTCGCTATTAACAAGCATTGTCTCGAGCGGTTTTTTGAGATATTTGGGTGGGCTGGCTGGACTGGCAAAATGCATGACCCAATCCAGATTGCCCTCGAGATGAATGGGTTGGATGACATCGGCTTCGAGGAACGAAAAGCCAGGGTATTGCTTTAGAAGCTCGAGGTTGAGGTGCTGTCCAGTAATGAAATTATCAACACCAACAACTTCAAATCCGTCTTTGAGCAGTCTTTCAGAAAGGTGACTGCCAACAAAACCTGCTGCACCCGTGACCAAAGCCCGCATCAAAAACCAATCCCTTCGTATTTTGCGCCTGCCTCGAGCAGCAATGAACGATTCAAAAAATTACGTCCGTCTAAAACATATGGATTTTTCATACGACCAATCACTTTGTTCCAACAAAGATCACGGTACTGGTCCCATTCCGTAACCAAGATCACAGCATCAGCATCTTCAAAAATCGTTTCAGGTACATCTGCCAAATGAAAACCAGAATCAGGATACTCGAGCTTAAACCGATCCATTGCGATAGGATCATGGGCGCGAACTCGAGCACCCCGTTCGATCAGGCGTCTTCCGATTTCCAAAGCGGGTGCATCACGCAAATCATCGGTGTTTGGCTTAAACGAAAGCCCCAACAAACCAATTGTTCTGCCTTTTAATATTTTCAGTTCAAACATTAGTTTTTCAATCACTCGGGCACGTTGACGGAAGTTCACCTCTCGAGCCGCCTGAATGATTTCCATACCAATGCCGTATTCTCGAGCAGTGTTGATGATAGCGGCTGTATCTTTACCAAAGCATGAACCGCCCCAACCGATACCAGCTTGTAAAAAACGCCGCCCAATTCGGGCGTCCAAGCCGATTCCTTCGGCAATAAAGCGTACATCCGCGCCAACTTTTTCTGCGAGTTCGGCCATTTCGTTGATAAAACTAATTTTGGTTGACAAAAACGCATTTGCAGCGTATTTGATGAGTTCTGCGCTTATGAGGTCTGTTTTAACCAATGCGACACTTGGCAGATTCTTTGGTCGAGGTAAGCCCTCTGGTGGCGTAAAAGACTGCTCGAGGATTGGTATATAGAGCTTTGTTAAGATTTCAAGTGCTTGGTTGTTGTCTGCACCAATGACAATACGATCTGGGTAAAAGCTGTCCTCTAAGGCAGTACCTTCTTTGAGGAATTCGGGATTGGATGCTACACAGATGCGATCTCCGATGCGATCGCCGTTCGCTTCCACTGCGTCTCGAATCAGGCTTTCGACCCAGTTCCCACTTCCAATTGGGACAGTGCTTTTATTGACAACAACCGTAAAATCAGTTCCAAGATGCTCGCCGATGCTGGTGGCAGCGGCGCGTAAATATTTGAGATCCGAATTTCCATCTGGTAAAGATGGTGTTCCGACAGCAATAAAAACGACATCAGCTTGTGGGATTGCGGCAGCATAGCTCGAGGTGAACTGCATTTGTGAGAGAACGGTATTGAGTAGCGACTCGAGGTGTGGTTCAAAAATAGGGCTATGACCTTGACGCAATAACTTGAGTTTTGATTCGTCGATATCAACACAAGTAACAACATGTCCGAGTGAAGCCAACATGACTCCTGTGGTGAGTCCTACGTATCCAGTTCCAATAATTGAGACATTCATCAAAAGTACCGCTCAGGGTTAGGTATTACTTGTAGGCAGATTGATATTTGCAAGAAATTCGTGTTGCGTTTGGTTGTCGAGAAACGTTTTGAGCGATCACGTTTTGAGGACAGCAATAAACGGTCGGCACTCCTAGCAGTCAAAATATCAGGAACACGAATCACATAAACCCCAGGTGCGAATTTGTTTCGCAGGCATCAGAATATAACATCAAAAAATAAAAAAATGAAACTATTTTTGGGATACGTTTTTGGAATGGGCGCTTGGTGTACTGTCAGGTATTAGGCTTTGCCGTCCAAACCAGGTTTTTAGAACCGGCGCAATCCCAATTAAATCCGTTACCGCTGCAAACTCGAGCGCACCGTGTCCAATGGCAACCAACGGCACTGGGGCAAAGGTATGGGTTTTGATGCCGATGTCCTCGAAATTCCCATGATCTGAAGTCACCAGAAATAAGGTATTGGCTTCTCGAGCCTCCAAAGCGCCCGTCACAAATGCTTCAAGCCGCATCACATGATCTTGAGCCTCGAGTAATGTGCCGTGATGCCCGAGATGATCGCTCCACCAGGCATCAAAGATGGTCAGGTTGGCGTTTGACTGCATGAATGCTTGTCCCCAGGTTTTGACTTGCTCGAGCGATGTGCTTGTCGGAGCTTCGGGGTTGGTCAGCATCGGTGGAATGCCATGCTCGAGTTTTGCGCCTGCGAGGGTCATGGCATAAGCAATGGCGTTTAGTTTGCGTTTTCCAGAGTCGATTGCCTCAAGGTAGCGCGTCGGGTAGTGGTTGGCGAGGCGCACGGTCAGACCAGCTTTGGAGAGTTGCACGGGCAGGCTTTGCTCGAGCAGCGGTTTGAGGCTGGGTCCGGGCCAGGGTCCGTAATGTCTGCCCATGACTTTGGCGGCGTTTACGCCTGTTAACAATGTGGTTTGTCCGGTGCCTGATTGTGGTAAGCCCTCAACGCCGAGGGTTGCGTCGATCGGGTGAGTAACAAATTCTGTTTCAGAGACGTGTTGGAGGCTCGAGATGCCCAAGGTTGTGAGGGTTGGGGTGTCTTGGTTTTGGAAAGGGTGCTGGTCGTGAAAATTGGCGATACCGACGCCGTCAAGCATCAACCAGGCAACCTTGAGTTTGGAATTCATGGCTTTCAGCATACGTCTTTGGGCTAAAACCTTCATAAAATCTTTAACTTACGTATCTGTACTCGAGTTCAAATTGTTGCCGTCAACGTTTTCACAAACGACTAAAGTGTAAAGTATCTGCTCGGATACCCCCACTTGGGGGGAGATTAAAGGGGAGATTTGAAAGATTTGTGTAAGAATTGGGAGCCTATACTTCAACGCATGAAACCAACAGGATCACATGTCGAAGATACCCTCCGCGTTATTGGTCGCAAAGGCACGCTCACGATTCTCGAGCAACTGCTCTCAGGACCCAAGCGCTTCACCGCCCTCGAGAAAATCTTGCGCGTCAGCCCAAGAACCCTTTCCGAGCGCCTCAAAGAACTCGAGGATCAGAACATCATTGATCGCCAGAGTTTTGCCGAAGTGCCACCACGGGTCGAATACACCCTGACCCCCAAAGGTAAATCTTTGACCCCATTGATCGATGCCGTGCGCACCTGGAGCGACAACTGGGACATGCCAATCAATGCTGTTGAGCACAATCACAACGAACCTCGTGCCGCTGCATAAGCGTTTAAAACCAAACGTAACCAATGAAAACCGCCGGAAAGGGCGGTTTTTTTATTGTCCTAAACCTTGAGCAACACAAGTTTTAGACATCATCTCGAGTTGGCGGGAACTTTTTGCTGGCGAAGTACATCTGAACAACAAATCGTTCAAACAGGAGGCACAATGAAAACCTACCAACCCAAGAATTACAGCTTTGAAGATGCTGCGCACCTGCTGCGCCGTGCAGGATTCGGTGGCACCAGCGAAGAAATTAGGAAAGTACAAGTACTCGGACCATCTTTGGCGGTGGAACAACTCTTAAGCTTCTCGAGCAACGATCAAACCACAGATAACCCGCACGACATTGAACAAACGCTCAAAGACGTTCTGGAAGCCAATGGAGGTAACTTTGGAGGCGCTCAAGGTGCTGGTGTGCTGACGGCTCAAGGTTGGTGGTTGCACAAAATGCTGACCACCAACCAACCCTTAAAAGAAAAACTGTCGCTCTTTTGGCACGGGCATTTTGCCACAGGTCAGGACAAAGTTCGCAATGCCTTTGCGTTGCAAAATCAAAACGAACTCTTTAGGCGGCTTGGTGCCGGTAAGTTCGAGGCTTTGACGCAAGCCGTAGCCAAAGACCCAGCGATGCTGCGATATTTAGACAACAACGAAAATGTCAAAGCCCACCCAAACGAAAATTTTGCCAGGGAATTGATGGAACTCTTCACTCTGGGCGTTCATGGCGGTTACAGCGAAAAGGACGTGCAAGAAAGCGCCAGAGCCTTTACGGGTTGGACGTTTAAGGGAAACAACAAAACCCTGGCAGAATACAAAAACATTCAATTTACGTTTGTTCAAAAAAACCATGACACAGGCATGAAAACAATCCTGGGTCAAAACGGTAACTTTGACGGCACCGACATTGTGCGCATCGTGACGCATCACCCCTCGAGTGCCAAATTTATCACGGAAAAGCTCTGGCGTTTCTTTGTTTCAGAAGAACTTCCCAAAGATATTCACCTTGAGCTGGTCAAGGTTTGGACCAGTTCCAAACTGGACATCCGCGAGTTGTTGAGGTTTATGTTTACCAGCGAAGCATTTTACGCCCCCCACAACCGCAATAACCTGATCAAAAGTCCGCTCGAGTACGTGATCGGCAGCCTCAGGGCAGTCAAAGCAAAACTCTTGCTCGAGCAAGAATTGACCCTTGTTAACCTGCTGGCAAGTCAAGCCCAGATACCGTTCTACCCTCCTAATGTCAAAGGTTGGGACGGCGGGCTGGACTGGATCGCAGACACCACACTCTTAAACCGCATTCAATTTATGGGCACAATCTCGAGTGGCAAACTGGCAATGCGACCCAGATTTAAAAAAGAAAAAGAGAAAATTCCACCACAACCAATTGCGGGTATCACCTACCCCTTGGGTGCGAGCACCAAAGAAACGATTGACCTGATTGGACAAAATTTCCTCGGTGAAGTGCCGACTGGTGTTTTGCGAAAAGCCTTGGAAACATTTGCCAAAGGTCGCAACAGTCCAGACGTTGCCAAAGGCTTGGCGTACATCGTAATGATTAGCCCGCATTACCACTTGGCATAACCACGCAAACTGCGGAAAAGAGGCTGGCAATGAACACAAAATTAACAAAACATTTGATTCACGACTGCAAAACCTGTGCTCGAGCCAGCACTTGCCCATTCAAAACCCAGAAGCTCGAGACGCCAAAATTCCAGATTGCGT